>JBNNDZ010000108.1:0-4770 GCA_050285865.1 Puniceicoccales bacterium | reverse complement strand
GGCTTGGCCTCAAGCCTCCGCGCGTCGCGATTGCATTTGCCAGGCAAACATACGTGGCGCGCATACTTGCGTGACGCTGCGGCTTGCCTGGAGGCTGCGCCCTGCCTTCTGCGTGATGTGCTTGCGTGACGCGGTGGAGGCTTGAGGCCAAGCCTCCCTACCTGCTTGCGTGTCGCGGCACCTTGCCTGAGGAGCTCTCTGCGTAAGCGTGAGTGCCCCTACCCGTCGGCCCGGATGACTTCCTGATACGCGTAGTAGGATTCCTTCGGAATGCGTTCGAAGGTGTCGAAGTTACAGAAGACCAAACCGAAGCGCATATCGTAGCCACGGGCCCACTCGAAGTTGTCCATGAGCGTCCAACAGAAGTAACCCCGCACATCAACGCCGTCCTCATCGCGGGCGAGCTTGAGCGCGTCCGTGTATTGACGCAGGAAGTCAGCGCGAAACGAATCCTTGGTCGCGGTGGACGGGTCGTTGTCGTTAACCGAACAACCGTTCTCGGTGACGTAGATCGGCAGGCCGCCATAGCGTTTATCGACCCAATTAAGCAGCTTACGGAAGCCCCACGGCACCACGAACCAGCCCATGCTGGTCTTCACCCAATCGGGATCGGCACTCAGAACTACGCGCTGGTCGTCACTCATGCCGCCATTGCCATTTTCCAGACCTACATTGCTCACGTTGGCGTCATCCCGCGAGGCGTAGTGCGTAGTGTAATGATTCAACCCGAGGAAATCGACTGAGCCCCTGAGCATCGCGCTCTGCTCGGGAGTAAACTTCGGCAGACGCTCGCCGACACGCTCGCGCATGATTGCCGGGTAGTCGCCGAAAACAACCGGATCGGTCAGCCAGCCGTAGAAGAACTCAAGACTCTCCTGGGCGGCGGCGCGGTCCTCGTCGGAGTCGGTGAGCGGCTCGCGGAAATCGCAATTGTTGGCAATGCCGATAACGCCTGGATAGCCGCCGGCGCGGAACTTTTGCACGGCCAGACCGTGAGCAAGCGTCAGGTTGTGCGCAACGATGTAGGGCTCGTCGTTGGAGACGCGTCCCGGCGCAAAACAGCCTTCACCGTTGCCCAGCACCGCCGTGCACCAGTTTTCATTGAAGGTCATCCAATGCTCCACGCGGTCGCCAAAAGCCTTGAAGCAGACTTCGGCGTATTCGGCGAAGTATTCTGACGTCGCATAGCTGAGCCAACCGTCGTTTTCCAATTGCAGCGTGAGTGGCAAATCCCAGTGGTAAAGCGTCACGAACGGCTTAATTCCCTTGGCGAGCAGGCCGTCAATCAGCTGATTGTAGAAGTCGATTCCTTCCTGATTCACCTCACCCTTGCCCTGCGGCAGGATACGTGACCAGGCGATGGAAAAACGGTAACCGGTCACGCCAAGCTGGGCCATCAACTCGATGTCCTCTTCGTAACGATGATAGTGGTCGCAGGCCGTCTCAGAGGTATCGCCATTGGCGATTTTACCAGGCGTATGGCTGAACGCGTCCCAGATGCTCATGCCTTTGCCGCCTTCCAGCCAGGCCCCTTCAATTTGATGCGCCGCCGTTGCCACGCCCCAGGTAAAATAGTTCTTACTCATTCTTAAAATAGATGATAAATACGCGACAATGCAGCGTCGCCAAAATAAAAGAAGGAGGCCACGTCAACACGTCGCCTCAGATGATTAAAACAAGTCCTTGTCCGTCACAGCACCTTCGCTGGCCGTCGCCACGAGCTTCGCATACTTCGCCAGCACACCGCGCGTTTCACGGGGAGGAAGCGGCTTATAGGCCGCCATCCGGGCATTGTATTCATCGTCCGAAATCAGGATCGAAATCGAGTTCTTCGTCGCGTCGATTTCGATGTCGTCGCCGTTTTGAACGATGCCAATCGGGCCACCGCAGGCCGCTTCCGGCGTGATGTGCCCCACGTCAAAACCGTGACTGCCACCAGAGAAGCGTCCGTCCGTGATGAGCGCAACTTCCTTGATGAGACCGCGGCCCGCGACCGCTGCCGTTGGTGAAAGCATTTCGCGCATACCGGGACCACCCACCGGGCCTTCGTTGCGGATAACAACGACGTCGCCACTGACGACGTCCCCGCGCAGGATACCCTGAAGCGCATCCTCCTCGTTCTCGTAAACCTTGGCCGGGCCCTTGAAATAAAGACCTTCCTTGCCCGTGATCTTGCCCACTGCACAAGTCGGAGCGAGGTTGCCACGCAGGATACGCAGGTGCGTGTCGGGCTTGATCGGGTTATCCCACGGGTGGACGATGTCCTGCTTGTCCGGGAATGCCGGGTAAGGCGTCACGTCGGCGAGGGTCTCGGCCATCGTCTGGCCGGTCACCGTCAAGCAATCGCCATGCAGGAGTCCGCGGTCGAGCAGTTCCTTCATCAGCGGGCGAATACCCCCGATGCGGATCATGTGGCTCATGTTGTATTTGCCGAAAGGCTTCACGTCGCAAAGGACGGGAATCTTGTGGCCGATCTGCTCAAAGTCATCGATGGTCAAGTCGACCTCCGCTGCGTGGGCGATGGCGAGCAGGTGGAGGACGAGGTTCGTCGAACCGCCCAAGGCCATGCCGACCATGATCGCGTTTTCAAAGGCCTTGCGCGTCATGATATCGCGCGCCGTGATTCCTTTTTCGAGCAGCTTGCAGACGGCCTCGCCCGCGCGGGCGCAGTCGTCACGCTTGGCCTTGCCGACCGCGAGCTGCGCGGAGCTGTTCGGCAAGCTCATGCCCATGGCTTCAATCGCACTGGCCATGCTGTTGGCCGTATACATGCCACCGCAGGAACCCGGGCCCGGAATCGCGCACTTTTCAACCTGCTTCAGGCCTTCATCATCGATCTCGCCGCGGGCATGTTTGCCCACTGCTTCAAAGACCGAAACGATATCGAGCGGCTTCTTCTCCTCCTTATCATCAGGCGTAAAGCCCGGCAAAATGCTGCCGCCGTATACGAAAACCGATGGACGATCCAGCCGCGCAATCGCGATCATGCAGCCCGGCATATTCTTGTCGCAACCGCCAATGGCCACGAGTCCGTCAAAACCTTCCGCCGCAACCGTCGTTTCGATGGAGTCCGCGATCACCTCGCGCGAAACGAGCGAATAGCGCATCCCCTTCGTGCCCATGCTAATGCCGTCGGACACCGTAATCGTGCTGAAATTCACTGCCTTGCCACCCGCGGCGTTTACGCCGTCAGTCGCATGCTTCGCGAGCTCGCCCAAATGGACGTTGCACGGGGTAAGGTCGCTGGGCGACGAGGCGACACCGACCTGCGGCTTCGTAAAGTCGTCGTCCTCGAACCCGACCGCGCGCAGCATAGAGCGCGCCGGGGCCCGTTCGCGCCCATCAACCACCAAAGAAGAATGTTTACGTGAATTCGTCTCAGCCATAACCCGCCCAGCTTGCCCCGCCTCCCCAAGCGGTGGCAATCAAAATTCCCATCTATAGCGACTGTGCACAATCGATAGCTGCGGGCACAAATCGATCGTCCGGACCATTCGGGTAGCCGGGCGTGAGCCCATGGACCAAGCCGATCAATACTTCCACCGGCTCACGCCCGCGGCTACCAACTAGAATGCGCTCCCCCTTAAATGCCACGCTCTCCATCACCTTTAATCTTTAATCTTTTTCCTTTAATCTTTTTCCTACCCTCCCATGGCCAAGCTATCCGACATCGTAAAATTCTGTGACGAGCGCACACGCATTCATAGCGTGAAGGACTTCCCTCCTGCGCACAACGGCCTGCAAATCGAGAACAACGGCACCGTGACCAAGATTGGCGCGGCGGTGGACGCCGGGCTCGTCCCCTTCGAAAAAGCCGCGGCGGCGGGCATCGATTTCCTCATCGTGCACCACGGCGTGTTCTGGAATCCGCCTGTGCCCATCACCGAGCACCGCTACCGTAAAATCAAGACCGCCTTCGACCACAACCTCGCCGTTTACGGCTCGCACCTGCCCTTGGATTGCCATCCGGAAATCGGTAACAACGCCATTCTGGCGAAAAAGCTCGGACTGGAAGTCGACGGCGGCTTCGTCCACTACGAGGGCAACGACATCGCCGTGACCGCTCCCGCAACTGGCGACCGCGCCCAATTGCGTGCCAAACTGGAAGAGCTGTTCCCCACTTCACTGACCGCCATCGAAGAAGGCCCGGCCGAGATCAAACGCATCGGCATCCTGACCGGCAGCGGTCGTTCCGCAATTCCCGAGCTCCGCGCCAACGGCATCGACACCTTCATCACCGGCGAACTCAAGCAGGAACACTTCAACATCGCCCAGGAAGAAGGTTTCAATATTTACCTTGGCGGCCACTACGCCACCGAAACCTTCGGCGTCTGCGCACTCGCGGAAAAAGTCGCGGCGAAATTCAAGCTGGAGTGGGAGTTTGTCTCTACAATGTGTCCATTGTAGGGAAGAAGAGATTAAAGGAAAAAGATTAAAAATTAAAACGCATAATGATTGGGTCAGGTCATTACCGTTACATTTCCAGCGTTCCTTTAATCTTTAATTTTTAATCTTTAATTTTTAACCTCCTCTTCCATGAAAATCGGCATCCTCAATGGTCCCAACCTGAACCGGCTCGGCAAACGCGAACCCGGCATCTATGGCGTGCAGACGCTGGCCGACCTCGAGGCGATGCTCGAAACCAAGGCCAAAGCACTCAAGGTCGAGATCGAGGTTTACCAGTCCAATCACGAAGGCGACCTGATTGAGAAAATCCACAACTGGGCCGACGAGAAATTCGACGGCTTCGTGCTGAATGGTGCCGCCTTC
>JBNNDZ010000107.1:0-3604 GCA_050285865.1 Puniceicoccales bacterium | reverse complement strand
CATGGTGATGCTCAGGCCACGCGTACGGGCACGTGAGGTGATCTCCTTTTTGCTTTGCTCCAACAAGTCATGCAGATTCACCCACTCGCGGTATTCGGGCAATTTCTTCCAGTTAGATTGAATTTTAGAAAAGTTCACCAGGGCATGCAGCACTGACTGCATGTGAAATGCACAGCTCTCCAGGGTTTCAATACGCTCATCGGGATGATCCTGCTTGATCAGTTGAGCCATGCCGAGCACACCATTGAGCGGCGTTCGTAGTTCGTGTGAAAGCGTGGCAAACAGGCCTTGAGAATGAAAACCCGTGGTGGTTGCTTCAGCTTCTTCCACTGAAGCCGGCTTACCCAACGTCGTTGTGGCAGAACCCTCAGTTGTGCCGGGCGTTTTGGCCAACTTGGCTTCAAGCTCAGCAACTCGTTTATTGGCACGGCCCTGACCCAGTGCAAAAACTACAGCAAGCGCGGCCGCTACAACGGCCAGTGCGATGGCGATGATCGATAACATGACAAATATATTCGGCAATCAGTGAATCGGATTAAGCAGCAAACATACCTTTTCCCCTATTTATCCAATCCCAAACACTTAATATAGAGAAAATGTAACCTGTATTAAACATTTAGGTCACTTCGATTAACCTCATTCTTTCATGATAGCTGGGAAATATTGTGCGTCGCAAGGCGCTTCAGGGACTCATGGGATTACAGCCCTCTTTGGGTCGAAGCGCCTTGCTGAGACTCAAAATTGCCGTCGTCATGAAATAGATGAGGTTAATCGAAGTGCCTTTGGGAAGCCGCGAAAAAGGAATAACCACAAAGATGCTAACTATAGCATTTCCATCTACAATCTTGCCCTTTGCCGTGTCAGGCTGACAAAACAGCGCGGTGAGTGATTAATACACCCGTTTTGGTGGCATTGGGCGGCTTTACGGTGCCGCGCAACTGGAAAAGTTGCGCGGTGCACACGCATGCGTGGTCGGTGTTGGCGGTGTTGGCTCCTGGGTGGTTGAAGCCCTTGCCCGCACAGGCATTGGACAACTAACGCTGATCGACCTCGATGACGTCTGCCTGAGCAACGTAAACCGGCAGCTTCCCGCCATGGATGGCGAAGTTGGCAAGCTCAAGGTGGACGTCCTCGCTGCACGTGCAAAAGCCATCAACCCCGAGTGCCGCATCAATGCTGAGGCACGCTTTTTCACCGACTCAACTGCCGATAAGCTCCTTGCGGGCGGATTCGATGTCCTCGTCGACGCGATCGACGCGGTTGCGAATAAATGCCGCTTGATCGCCGAATGCCGTAATCGCAACATCCCGTTGGTCACCGTGGGCGGTGCGGGTGGTCGCCGGGATCCTGGGGCGGTTAAGGTCGAAGATATTTCCCGCACTATTGGTGACCCACTCTTGGCCAAGGTGCGCAAACAACTCCGCCGCGATTTCGACTTCCCTCGCGAGCGGCGCTGGAAATTCAAAGTTCCCTGCGTCTACTCCGACGAAGCCCCCGTCTTCCCCTGGGGTGACGGATCCGTTTGCGCCACAAAAGAAGAAGGTGCCTCGCTGCGGCTCAATTGCGATCAAGGCTTCGGAACCGCGACCTTTGTCACCGGCACCATCGGGTTTCACGCCGCCGCCATTGCGGTGGACCTGATCCTCGGCCAAAGCCCGCACCCATCATTCGGAAAGCGTAGTTAATGGCATCATAGCCGCGGGCGCAAGGCCGTGGCCACGACGCTTCGAGCCTTTACCGGCCTTTTCGCAAGGCTATCCACGAACGCACGCTCGCGACAAACTGAGTCCGAATGCATGCAGTAGGTACAGCTGGAAACGAAGCTGTCTACTGGAGAAAATACCGCATAAAGTTAGCTTCCACTTGACGGCGCAAAGCCAGTTCATCGACTTCCTTTACCTCCGCCACCGCACGGTAGCCCGCAGTAATATTCGCCGGATGATGGAGCAGCTCCCCTCCCAGAGCGTGCGCAAATGCGGCTTTACCCGGCAGAGCAAAAACCTGCCATTCCTCCGGCGGCAGCATGTCCGGCGAGTCTGTTTCGATAAGCAGACGATCCTCCGGCACCACTCGCAACGAATCGCGGTGTTTCACCTTCCGTGAGTGCATTACGTAGGCTGAAAAGCTAAAATAACCTCCGAGTTCAGCGAACGCCCGAACCATCTCTGGCGATCCACCGTAACCATGCAGATGAAAGCCACGCGCGGGCAACGGAACCGTTTCGAGCAATTGCAGCATCTGCCCCCAGGCCTTCAGGCAATGTAATGAGATCGGGCGATTTTCCGCCGCCGCCAGTTCAAGCTGCGCCTTGAGCGCATCTTCTTGCCGGGGCAAATCATGCCCTTCGATCCAGCGGTCTAGCCCAACCTCACCAATCACTGCATTCGGAAAACGATCTAGCATCGACTGCAATTTTTCCAACCAATCCGCAGGAGCGTCGTTGACCTTCCACGGATGCAAACCGAAAGCCGGGATCACACGTTCGTCTTGCTCCGCCAAAGCTGCGACAGCATCCCAGTCTCCCGGATGCGTGCCGTTCACCACGGTATACCGTAGTTTGGCCGTTTGCAAATCTCGTTCAATTTGCTCCGCGTGCGGTATCAGACGCGCATCATGCCAGTGACAATGGGCATCGAAAATTTCGGCATCGGCATCACTCATGTCACAGCCTTTCGCTCAGGCCTCCGCTTCCCCAGCGCGGGCCATTCCAGGAAACGACGATAGCCGTGCCAATAGCGGTAAACCATCACCGCAATTACTGCCCCCGCAAAGTCCGCTATCCAATCATCGATCTCCATGAAACGCCCGGGTGTGTAACTCTGATGCAGCTCGTCGAAGGCACCAAAAATCGCCGTTAATGCAATTGCGAACACGGCACGCCCTCTGCCCCAGTTCGGGCTCGTATTTCGGTAAATCGCGGTAGCAAGCAGCCCGAAGACCAGCAAATGAATCACCTTGTCTGCACGGAAAAAATTCAATCCGGGCGGGGTCATCGGATTTCCGCCCGAGGCCAGAGTGATTGCCATCATCAAGCACAACGGCCCCCACCAACGCACAAAAACGCACGAACGGCATGCGAGAGAGTCCGTCTGACAATTGGCGTTTTGAGGAGCGTTCATTTTAAGAATTCTGCGCTGGCAACGAGTTCTAACGCCGCGCAAGGTTACCGTTGATTGCGGCACTGCGCCGGTTTATCGTCAACGTTTATGCGATTTATTCTAGGTGGGCTGTTAATGGTCCTCGCCATGCTGTTAGGCGCGGCGGGATGGTTTGCGCCCGTCTACCTGGACGCCGTGGCACCGGTGGTTTTACGCGAAGCAGGCCTCAAAGGGAGCACCCCGGAACAGGTCGCAGGCCAACTATTAGATGAAGGCAAATTCGGCCCGGCCTGGCGGATCAATGCCGCGCTTCAGTTGTTGGCCAGCAATCAAGATGCACAGCCGGAAATCGTGCCAAGTGAAGCGGCCCTACTAAATGAGCGTATCGCGGATTTCATCGCATCGCATCCGGGTGACCGAATGACGGGCAGTGCTGAGGCCTACGGCCAGCAATTCATCAAGCTGGCCCCGAAACAGCCAGAGCTTGCCCCCGGGGACGGCCCCGT
>JBNNDZ010000106.1:0-14306 GCA_050285865.1 Puniceicoccales bacterium | reverse complement strand
AGCCCCTCGCTCAGCTCTATTTGCCTGACTCCAACGAGCCTGCTTTCGAAGTTATTCCGCATTACAACATCGATTTAAAAGCGGACCCCGCAGACCCCGCCACGAAGTCCGCGCTGGCCGTCTACTCACTAGACCCGGGTCGCTCAACCATGGTTTCCAACGGCGATTGGAACCTGAGCGAAATCAATGGCGAAGGCGTTGCCTCCATGGCTGCCCTCTGGAAAATTTTTGACGCCGCCGGTGAAGCTCAGCCGTTCACCGTCACCCTTACCAACAGTCAGGGTGATGTGCGCAACCGCAACCTCCCCGCTGGAACCCGCCTGGAGCGCATCGCCCCACAGGAACGCACAATGCTGGGCTTTGGTCCACAGGCGGACGCGGTGCTGGTCCACCAGAATCCAATCGCGCAATTCAAGGAACACCTCAACCGCACCTTCCGCACACTTGGCAGCCTCATTAGCCCGCAGTCGGATATCGGTTTGCGCCACCTTTCCGGGCCGGTCGGCATCACCACCAACCTCTACCGCGTCGCTCAGCTTGACTGGCGTATGGCACTGTGGTTTGCAGTGCTCTTGAACATCAACCTCGCCGTGCTGAACCTCTTGCCCATCCCCGTGCTCGACGGTGGCCACATGATGTTTGCCACCATCAGCAAACTTTGGGGCAAGCCACTGCCAACCAACTTCATCGCCAGCGTGCAAGGTGCCTTCATGTTCCTGCTCCTCGGCGTGATGCTCTACGTGCTGTTCTACGACTCCATGCGCGAAGTCGGCTACCATGAGGAGCGGCAGGACTTCAAACGCGAGGCCAGCCAATACATTCCCATCGAGTTCCGCCCTGACAGGTATAATTGATCTGAGCGGTATTGGCTAAAACCATCGAACGCTGGCAGAGCCGCATGCCGTTTACTTAACCGGTAGCGTTACGAATGGGCTCCAATCTGCGCACTGCGCTTGGGGACCAAGCGCGCTACCTGATTTATTTGGCCGCCAGTTCTTCGAACAGGCGTTCGTAGAGCGCGGCTCCGCGTTCGATGATGGTCAGGTGCATGGATTCGTCGGGAGCGTGGAGATTGTCCTCCTTTGTGAAGAGGCCGAGCATGAGCGAATCCAAGCCGAGTGTATCGCGGATTTCACCAATGATTGGCACACTGCCGCCTTCGCGTAGATACACGGGCGGGTTCGGCCAGATTTCGCCGATTGCCTTTTCCGCAATCGCAAACGCACGGCTGCGGGTGGAGTCGTCCACCGATGTGCCGCCCTTGCCCGGAGGGGTGACCTGATACGCGGGACCGCCCGCGCGGAGGTTTACCTCGACCTTTACGCCCTTGGGCGCGCGGTTCTCGATCGTGGTTTTAATCAGCGACAAAATTTTGTCCGGGTCTTGATTCGCCACCAGGCGGCACGTGATCTTCGCAAAGGCCTTGGACGGAATGACCGTCTTCTCGCCCTCGCCCTGATAACCGCCGCCAATGCCGTTGAATTCCAGCGTCGGCGCAAAGCGACAGGCTTCAAACGGATTGAGCCCCGGCGGACAATGAAAGTCGTCCACACCCAGAAACTTGCGGTAGTCTTCTTCGCTGGTCGGAAGCTTGGCAAGTTCGTCGCGCTCCCAATCCTGCGGCGGCTTCACGTCGTCGTAAAATCCCGGAACATTCACCGTGCCATCAGCATGATGAAGCGAGGCGCAGATTTCCATCAAAGCTTGAAGCGGATTCAAAATGCAGCCGCCGTGAACACCCGAATGCAGGTCTTGTTTGGGCCCAGTAACATCGATTTGCAATGGGGCGAGGCCACGCAACGCGAGTGTGATCGCCATTGAGTCCGGGCTCGGGCAACCGGTGTCCGACAGGATAACGAGGTCAGCCTTTTTCAGGCGCTCTGAGTAATTTTCCAGGAATCCGGCAAAACTCGGGCTGCCGATTTCTTCCTCGCCCTCAATCATCCAGGTGATGCGCAACGGCAGGTCCGGGTTACGCTCCAACACCCGCGAAAGGGCGGCGAGCTGCACTGCAATGGGGCCCTTATTGTCCGCGGAGCCACGCCCGTAAATACGGTCGCCGCGCACTTCTGGTTCAAAGGGCTTCGTCGTCCAGAGATTGAACGGATCGGCTGGCTGCACATCGTAGTGACCATAGACGAGGATGTGCGGCCAATCCTCATGCTCCGCGCCACGCTCGGCGAGGATGATCGGGTGTAGCGGCGTATCGACCAACTCGACCGCAAAGCCCAAGCCTTCGAGGCGGGCCATAATACTCTCTCGCGCACTCACCATACCCTCGGCATAAGCGGGGTCGGTGGAGACGCTCGGTGAACGGACGAATTCGGAAATGAGTTCTAACGGGTCAAGTGGCATGGTGATGCGATACTGAACGCAAACACCGCGGCGAGTCAACCAACGCGACGAACGCGCATGATTTTGATAGGAGGATTGGGAATGGATAGCTTCCCGCGCTTTCCGACCTTCCTGTTCAATTCTAACTGGAATGGAGCGCCCGAGCTATCGCCCCAATTACTTCGCCGCAAACGCCGAGTAAGGCGCGACGGGGCCGAGCCATTGGTGGGATTGTCCGGTGGCTTGATAGTAGAGCGGCAGCACGTCCGGGATCAACTGTTGTAGGCGTTGAATACGCGTCTGACCACTGGGGTGCGTGGAAAGAAACTCCGGAGGACGCTCGCCCCCTTGCGCGTCCATCTTTTGCCAGAACGGCACGCTCGCACGGGGGTCGTAGCCTGCGGACGCGGAATAAATCAGTCCTACGTGGTCCGCCTCGGATTCCATCGTTCGACTATACGGAAGGATGAAGCCGTAGCTTGAGCCCGCGCCGTAGGCTGCCATCACAATCTGCTGTGTGCTGTGGCTGACTTCCCCCAAGCCAAGGCCAAGCGCAAGCGCGGTGCCCGCCATCTGGTTGGCCAGTTGGTGCGAGACTTTTTCCTCGCCGTGATTCGCCGCAACGTGAGCAATCTCGTGACCCATCACGACAGCCAGATCGTCGTCATTATCAAAGAGCGGAAAGATGCCCGTGTAGAAACCCACCTTACCGCCCGGCATCGCAAAGGCGTTGATTTGGTCGCTCTCAAAAACCACGAATTCCCACTGCGAAGGTGGGCGCAAGTCTGCGCCACGGTCGCGGGCGGCCTGAACGATTTTCTCCCCGACTCGGCGCAAGGCGGCATTTTTCTCCGGATCATTGGAGACCGGCATTTGCTGTTTCATCTGGTCGAACTCCGACACCGCCATGCTTTCGACTTCGGCATCGCCAATCAAACTCAGTTGACTGCGTCCCGTCTCAGGCGCGGTCGCGCATCCGGTTATGAGGAGGGTCCAAGCAGCCACCGCCGCACTCGAGATATGGAGGAAATTCATACCATAATCATAACAAAGCGGAAGCGTTCGTCAACTGGCGCGTGTGATCGAAGCATAACAGAAGGAACTTGTCCCCAACAGCCCATTTGATATATCACTGTCAACTTTCCCCATGAAATTTCTGCTCACCTCAGCCGTCTATCTAGGCTCCGTCGTCGCCGCGTGCGCCATCGTCAACGTATTCAATCCGCAAGGAAACACCACTGCGCCAACCGGTGCGGATGGGCAACCGGATGACCCCGGTTTCGCCTACGTTGGGCAAGTTAACGGCTCAACCGGCGTCTACCTGGGCAATGGTTGGGTGCTGACCGCAGACCACGTGGGCGCAGGCACGTTCAACCTTGGTGGCACCAATTATGGCTTCAATGGCACCGACTCGCATCAAATCGGCGGAGTGGACCTGAGGCTTTTTCGACTTTCCAGCGACCCCGGTCTGCCCTTGCTAACCATCGCCAGCACACCGAACCTACTGCCAATAAGCGAGGTGGTCCAGATTGGCGCGGGTCGCACACCCGACCTCTTGCCGACGACTTGGTTTGTCGACACCACAGACCCGGCTGACTGGATCTGGTCGGAAACAACTTTTCCTGACGCCGACACTACACACATCGGCTACAAAACATCCTCCACGAAAGCCGTTCGTTGGGGGACCAATACGCTGTCCGGTTACGGACTTATTTCCTACAGCAGCTACGCTCCCAGCCCAGCCTATGAAACGACTTTTGACAGTGTGGGTACCACCTACGAATCGCAGGCTGTAACCAATGATTCAGGTAGCGCGCTATTCATCGAGACAATCAGTGGCTGGCAACTGGCCGGTCTCACGGTGACTGTCGGGCTATTCAACAACCAACCGAATGGTGCCCAAACTGCCATTTTTGGCAATACGACGGCTTCGCTTGATCTCGCCCCCCACCTGGCGGAGATCAACGGCTACGTGATTCCCGAACCCGGAACTTATGCTCTGCTGATCGGAATCGCGGTGTTGGGGCTGGTCACTTATCGGCGTCGCCGTTAAACACCAGGCGACTGGGCAACATGGCGGCGTCGCGCATGCCGTGGATGATTTTCTTGTCCGCCGGGCAGAAGGTAGCGAGACAGGCGGACAGCTTGGCTGTTTCACCTTCAACGAGGAAGAACGGCGTCAAGCGCAGGCGGCCTTCCATTTCGTAAATCGCCTCACCGTCTTCGGAGAAGACCGGATGCTTTAAGCGGACCGGCTTGCGGTAATCCTGCAGGATGTGCAGCGTCTCGTCCGCAAGGTCGACGGCTTCTTCGATCGCTTCCTGCCAGTCACTCCGAGAGCTGTCGCTACCCAGCGTCACACTGCGCGCGCCCCAAGCGGTTTCGTGGAAGCCGCTGGCTTTGATGATAAGATTCCGCTCCTTCTGGCTGGCTTCCGCGAGTTGCTCCCATTCGCGAATAGGTTTGCCGTTCACCCACGGCGCATCGAGCACTGCGTTGGGCGGCAACTCGACCGGGTCAATGATCCACGAATGCGGCACGACCTGTTTCAACGTCTTATAGGAACGACGCGGCAAGTTCTCCTTCCAGTAGTCGTCGAGCACCGGATGATGCAACAACGCGAGGTTCAACTTTTCCTCCTGATAGGCCTTCATCGGCGGGGAAACGACGACCTCGCCCTCCTCCGCCGAACGCAGGATGTCTTGCGCGGTGGAAACGTTGCCCACATCGAACAACTCCCAGAAACGGTAAATGACATCGACAACCTCCGGGTTGCCATCGACGGGGATGCACAGGCTATCGCCCATCGGCATGATGTCGTCTGGGTGCCGCGCATGCACGCGCAAGCCCTGCTCCCGCAGGCGAGCCGACAGGTAATCGAACTCTGGGCGATAAACCGCAGCCTCGTCACTGACAATGATCGCGATGAGCGGGTTGTCCTTGCCCGGGGCCAACGCGGACACACAGCGGTGCCAGTCCAGCTCGACCTGTCCCACGCCGCCCACGATGTCTGGCGCAAAGTCGCGCTCGTTCATCCCGTAAAGACGATTGAGGAATGCAGTAAGCCCCAGACCGCCGGGCACGCTGTCCATCTCGGTCAGTGCAAAGCCGTCTTCGGTTTGTAAAAGATCGGGACGCAGCACAACGGGGACCTGCCCCTTAAATTGCTTCAAGCGCGCGTGCTCGACGAGGCGGCGCGGCTTGCCACGGTCGAGGTAGTCGCAGACCCAAGGGGCCGTCAGCTCGCGATTGCGGAGCAGGTTTTTGCCTTCGGCGCAGCGCCTATACAGGCTGTCGAGCGCCAGATAGAAGTCCAGACATGCCTGCCCGATCTGCTCCAACTGCGCGACCTGCTTACTGGACAGCCGCCACGGTTCCGGCGACAAGCGCCAGGTTTTGTTTTCAAACAGGGGCTGCGCTGCCAACGCGTCCTGTATACTTTGATAGGTGAGCCCCGCCATGCTCGAACATCAAAACCGACCTTCTCCCCGGCGCAAATTTTTTCTGCGATTTACGGGATTACGATTCAATTTCGTCAGCAAAGACTAAATCGAGAACCTTAATTTCCTTCACGGCATGATCGACGTAATAGACGGCTGCAAAACGTCCGAGCAATTTAACTTCATTCGGCCCAGCGTAGGTAGTTGCATCAACGTAATCCCCAGAGGTGAATGGATTTACTTTTAAGGCATCCATCCACGCAAAAATCAAATCCTGCTCATCATCCGACAATCCACAGATACGATGAAAAACGTGATCTTTTGCCAAAAGGTCGTAATCCATCACGACCGACCAAGGCGCTTTTTCATGTCACCCAACGAAACCCAGTTTTCGGTCGGAGTATCTTCGCGGCTTTTGCGCAATTCTTCCTGATAATTTGGGTCACGCATTTTGCGTAGCACACTGAGGAACCCCGCAACACGATCTTGCTCGGTCGGCGATAGCTTCTTAATTTCCTCCTGCACTTCTGCTACAGACATATATCTAGCCTATACAGAATCACCTTCCCCGCAAGCAAGAAGCATACTTCACTCCGGCCCCTTGCCCCATTGGGAGTAGACGATATCGTCCGCGTTGAAGAGTCGCCCATCCGGGCCGGCGGAGCGGATTTCGACGCGGTCGGTGGCGATGGGATGGAAGTGATAAGCGTTGCCCCAGCGGTCGGTGAGTTCGCCTTCGGCGTTGATCGCCTGATGGTCGGGAGGCAGGAAAGGCATCCCCGTCGGATTGTCGCCGGCAAGCGCGGCGGTGAACTCCTCGTTTAGCCCCAACGGACGCCCGGGCCCCTTCGACATCGTGCGCATCAAAACGAGCAAGGTATGGACATTTTCCACGTCGTCTTCGGCGGTTAAAGCTGGATCGTTGAGCCGCATTGCGATGGGGTTCGGCGGCATCTGCCCCGGCATGCGCGGCTGCACGTTGGGCGCGGGCGCGGCATCGGCTTGTTGCTCAATCGACGGCGGCAGCGGCTCGAGCACGGAGTCATTTTGTTCAGGCGGCCGTGGCCGCGTGAAGAACCAAGTCAGCATCACCGCGGCAATGAATCCGACGATCCAACCAAGGCGTTTGGGATCTGAAAACATCGATTTTAATTAACCACTGATGACACTGATGCGCATCCGACGCAGCGTTCAATAACATTCCCCCAAACACGAACTTCGAGATCTGATTGTATCAGTGTCATCAGAGGTTAAAAAATGCGTCACGACAAGAAGCCCAGCGGACCAGCGGGACCGGGATTGATGAAGTTGCCGATATTCGGCAGGACCGCATCCAGGTCTTGCGGGGAGACGCCGAACCACAGTGCGAGCTCTGCAAAATACTCGTCCACGGAAGTCGTCGGAATCAAGCGGCCGCGACCGGTATCGAGCGGGTTCTCCTGAAAGAGATCCGGGTAAGTCCCGTAAATATTTTGCCCGTTGACCGCGCCCCCAGCGACGAAGTGATTACCGCCCCAAGCGTGGTCCGAGCCTTCACCGTTCGAGGTCAGCGTGCGGCCAAAGTCCGATGCGGTGAACATCGTTACGTTGTTCTGTTCGTTGATTTCCTGCATCGTGGCGAAGAACGCGGCGACGGCTTCGTCGATCAACGGGACCATGCCCGACATCGGGCCGATGACGCCGTCGTGGTGATCCCAGCCACCGAACTGCACGAAGAATGTCTGCCGCCGCATGCCTAGCGCCGTGTGTGCGGCGATGGTGCGCGCGGCCATGTGAAGCTGCGCCGCGAGGTAGTTAGTTTCGAGGTCCGGCCACTCGGTCGTGAATTCGATGTTTTCGGTGGCCGCGGAAAATTCCACCTGCGCATCAATGGCGCTCTTAGTCGTATCGACAAAGGTCTTTTGGAAGAGGTTCGCGTATTCCTGGTCGAGCATGTTGTCGAAGGCGGCCCCGCGTGCGGGATACGCCCCCCACCACCAGTCATTGCGGTCAAGCCCCTGCGCGCCACCCGGGCCGACGGCGTAGGCGAAGGACTGATTTCCCGCCTGCCAGATATTACTCCCGGCGATGGAAATATTCATGGAAAGGCGGTCGTTTTCATTGAGCGAATGCAGGAGGTCTGCCGTGCGCCCGCCCCAGCCAATTGCGTTGCCACTGTGCGGAGTGGATGTCTGCCATTGCTTGATCTGGTCCGCATGTGAGTAAAGCCCGAGTGGCAGCGAGACCGACTGCGCCTCATACTGCGAGAGATTCGTGGGCTCGATCAGCGTGCCGACATTCGACACCCAGGCGAGGTTGCCGTCATTGAACATCGACTGCAAATTCGCAAAGCCCGGATGCACGCCCAGATCTTTGCCGATGGGCTGCGCGAGATTCAACGGGAGCAACTCTCCGCGCGGCAGTGCCAGGATTTGACGGACAGCGGCGTATTCGTCATACTCCGACTGGCCGTAGGGAACGAGGAAATTATAAGAGTCAGCGCCCCCTGCTAGAAACAGGCAAACGAGTGCCTTGTAGTCGCCGCCGACCGGAACGGATTGCGCGGCGGCGGTGCTGGCCATCCGCAAATTGAGCAAGGTGGAAAACAGCGCGGTGGAGCCGACAGCGGCGCAACTGGCCTGGCCCAGGAACTGGCGGCGAGAGAGTCGAAGTTGATTGCCCATATTGCTTTGCGTTGGAAAGTTACTTTGTTAAAAGAAGCTACTCTGCGTAACAAAGTTATCGCAGGACTGCGGCATCCGCCGAACAGGCGATGAGGTAGATCAGCGAATGCACGACAAAATCATCGTCGGCGTTATTAAACTCGGGGCGATTGAGCATTTCACGGAGCAGCGCATGCATATCCGGGCTCAGTGTGCCCCCGGTGATGAGCAGGTCCAGGTGCGCAATCAGCGCATCGTGGTCATTGGCCAACGCCATGGACTCGGACAAGTCCAGCCGCACAACATCACCATCCTCCCCTGCCCAGCTCAGCCGGTCGTCGGCCACCAGACGCAGGTGGTTCGGAATCGTGATACCCGTGACCGCCGTCAGGATTTCGAACTCCGGCGCGACGAGCCCGGCGTCGCGAATATCCCCCAGGGGCTGGTGGCTCGGTGAGAAAAAATTGAATACGCTCGGGGACGACATCGGACGCATGCCGTAGCTGTCCTGCAACCAGTAGACCGGATACACGCCGTTGGGAGACGATGCGCGGAAGGCCCGGGCAAGCGCGACGAGGCGCAAGTAGTTTTCCCGCAGCATGCCATGTTCGGGGTCATCAAGCATGGCCGGGTTCCGCGCTTCGTCGTCCAGTAGAATCGCGCGCACAACGGATTCCATGTCCCCGCGAATACCTTCCGGGTTGTGTGGGCCGCCACCGTTGAATGCTTCCGCAACCCGGGCCACGTAGGCATTCGAGGGGTTCGAGGAAACCATGCGCTGGATCAGCAAACGGCTGATGAACGGCCCAACGTTGGGGTGGTTGAAGATGACATCCAAGGCCCGGCCGATGTCGTTGACCGCATAATCCGCCTCGGGGTTTTCCGGATCATTCGCGGGTAAGGTTTCGCCGAGGATCGTCTTCGCTCCCTGGTCGTGATAATAGATGAGGTCGATCTGCCGCGTGTCCTCGTTCCATTGTTCGAAGGGGCCATTCCAGACGGACATCGGGTAGAAATACCATTGCCAATGCTCGAGCTCCGTTTCGGGCCAGAAGAAATGCCACCAGTTGTGCGCGGTGCTAACGCCCCAGGTCATTCCAGTAAAGACGCCCGCCAGATTCGTGATGTCGTCGTTGTCGTAAGTCGGAATCGGCTGCCCATTGTGGAGCATCAGTGTGCCGTCATTATTGAGCATCCACAGGCCGATGGAAAACAGCTGCATGATTTCGCGGGCGTAATTTTCATCGGGGAACAAGTTGATGGCGGGGTCTGCGGGACGGTTGCCCATGTGGCTCAAGTAAACGCCCATGCAGGGATGATACGTGACGTCTTCCAAGAGCTCGCGGTAATTCCCGAAGGCATTCTCCAGCAACATGTCGTAGAAGTGAAACATGCCAAAGGAATTGCCCTCGAGGTCGCCATCGTAATCCGAGATGACAATGATTTCACTCAACGCAAAACCCAGTCGTTGGCGAAGCGGGTCCGGTGCATTCATCGCCTGCTCCCACCAGGCGAGCATCTTGTGATGCGTGTAAGGCCCTTCCATCCCGTTGCCCCAGGGAAAACTTTCGAGCACCGGCAAATGACGTCCCACCGGCGCATTAAACTGGTCTTCAATCCACTGCTCAAAACCGACTGCCTGCACCTCCGCGATCGTGTCCGGCGTGGGGCCAAAGGTTGCTTGGGCCAGGAAACGCGCGGCTTCTTCGGCACTGGGAAGGCCAGCCGGGTCGGCATCGAATAGAGTCACCGTGGCACTACCCGGTGTGGCAACGGAATAACCCGCGCCCGGGGCCAGCGTCACGGTGACTGTTTCAGCTACCTCACTCGTATCATCATTAACCGGATACACCAGAATCCACGCAACCGACTGCCCAGCGGCAAAGGTCGCTTGCGAAGGGAAACTTAAAAAATCGTCGCCCGCTGTCGCCGTTCCGGAAACGTTCAAGCTCACGGTAAGCGGATCCAGACCACCCGTGCGCACCACGGCGATCAGCCCCGGGTCGGGCCAGCTCTCGACCACCTCGCCATCAACAAGGACGAGCGAAATGGAATTCTCCGCAGCGAGCGCTGCCTGAATGCGCTCAAGGTCGGTGTCGTCGTAGCGGTCGGTGTTGCCGGTAGTCGGATCAAACCCAACGGCGAGTTCTTCCCAGTCCTGCACGCCGTCTCCATCGGAATCCACATCACGGGCAACCAGGCGGTAAAAACCGGGATTGGTGGAGAAATCGACCAAGGCCTCCTGCGCGGCATCCTCCCCGACAACGGCACCAATGACGCTCCAAGGAGACTCGCCCAGGATCGGACAATACTCAATGTCGTATACCTTGCCACGCTCCCCATCGAAGCCAATCGCGATCATCGAACCATTCCTGCCCATCGTATGGGCGGCAAACTTCGACTGCGGATCGAATGGGTTCGTGCCAGCGGCGGCTTCAGCGGCATTGGACTGGCCATCACCGTCGGCATCGCCATCGGGCGAGAGGTCAAAGGCCTGGAACTCCGTTTCCCAGATGTCGCTCTGCTGGTTGCCGTTGCCGTCGATCTGCGCAAATGCATTCGTGGTAAATATACCGGCCAAGGCGATGATTCCGATCGGGATCGTTTTCATGGTAACAAAAGCCTGCAAGAAGAGTGAACGGCCAGTGTAGCGAACACCGGCGCTTCGATGATGAGAAAATGACAGACAACGCCTGAGCCCTCAACCTCAGACGCTTTAAGGCGTTGCAGACCGGGTGGCTTTGACGGGAATTTAGCGAAAACTGGGGGGTGAATTCACTTTTGCTACGGCCTTCCATGCAGTTTCATCGGATTTTTTTTACGGGATTGGCCGTCACAACGTGCGAATTCTCCTGTTGCGCCCGGGGAAATTTTCACAATGCTGCACGCCATGCGACTACACTCCCTGATTGCCTTGCTGGCCTTGCCACTGCTGGTTTCCGTCGGCTACGCGGAAAAGCCCGTGGCCCCCAGCCCGTTCAAAACGGAACCGCTCCGCGTGGGCGTCACCCCGGACAGCCCGCCGCTGGTTTTCAAAGTAAACGATAGCTATGAAGGCGTGGAAATCGACCTCGCCCGCCTGCTCGGCAAGGAGCTCGACCGCCCGGTCGTATTTGTGTCCTTACCGTGGGACGAGCAGCTCAAGGCCCTGAAGGATGGCAAGACTGACATCGTCATGAGCGGCATGACCGTTACCCGAGAGCGCGAGGAACAGGTCGCCTTTTCGCCACCCTATTTGAACTTTGGCCAGATGGCGCTCGTGCGCAAGCAGGACCGCTCGCGCTACACCTCTGCCCGCTCGCTCGTACAAACAACGGGCAACGTGGCCGTCATCCCGGACACCACCGGCGCGGCTTTCGTGAAGGACAATTTTGAAAACGCCAACGTCGTGAAGTTTAACACGCCGGAAGAGGCGGTCGACGCCGTGGTTCGCAGCCAGGCCGATGCATTCATTTACGACTCGCCCGTCATTTACTGGATGGCAGGCAAACGCGAGATGGAGGACGTCACCCCGGTATCCATTCACCTGACCATTGAATACCTGGCGTGGGCCATGCGCCCTGAGGACAAGAAGCTGCAAAACCAGGTTGCCGAGGCGCTCTTTGAATTCGAGAGCGATGGTCGTCTGCAAACCGTCTTGAACCGCTGGCTGCCCGGCCGCCAATAGCACTTAGCGATGGCAGCGGATAAAGACGAAAATATGTGGGCAATGTTTTGCCACCTGGCGGCGCTCGCTGGTTTAGTCGGCGTCCCTTTTGGCAACGTGCTGGGACCACTGATCATCTGGCTGATTAAGAAGAACGAAATGCCTGCCATCGACGCGCACGGCAAGGAGTCGATCAATTTCCAGCTCTCCATGACGATCTACCTGATCGTGGCGGGCATTCTGGTGTTCGTTTTCATCGGCATTTTCCTCGTGATCGCGCTGATGATCGCTAATGTCGTGTTAGTGATTTTGGCGAGCATTCGTGCGAACGAAGGCGGCTTCTACCGCTATCCGATCACCATACGTTTTATTTCATGAGCCACAAAGAACTCGAAGAAGGAAACGAGCTGAAGCTCGATTTCACCAAGTTGAAAAAGGTCGCCAACTGCGGCGAAGACGTGCTGCCCGCAGTCGCACAGGACGCGCATACGGGCGAGCTGTTAATTGTCGGCTATGCGAACCATCTGGCACTAGAGACAGCTAAAGCCGAAGGACTCGCAACATTCTGGTCCACCTCCCGCAACGAACTCTGGATCAAGGGCAAGACCTCGGGCGACACGCTCAAGCTGGTCGAAATCCGAGTAAACTGCGAACAGAACAGCGTGCTATATCTAGTGGAGCCGCAAGGAACTGGCGCTTGCCACACCAAGGGTGCCAGCGGCGCTGCCCGCAGTGGATGCTATTATCGCCGGATCAAACCGGACGGATCACTGGAGTTTGTTGAAGGCAAAGAATAAGACGGCATGAGCGAAAAACCGAGCAAAGGAGGCAGCCTGGGGGGATCGATTTTCCTCGGCCTCTTTGGTTCGTTTTTTGCCGGCATGGGAATCTTTGCAATCGTCTCAACCGCCCGGGGCCAACTCTCGGGCGATGATCCGGAATGGGCAGGCTACCTGATGGGCGGCCTGTTCACGCTGATCGGTTTAGGTATCATTTACGCCGGGATCGCGTCATTGCGTCATGGCAAGAAAGCCATCGAGCACCCCGATGAGCCTTGGCTACTAAAGAAAGACTGGGCGGAAGGCCGCATCAGCGATTCCAACCGCATCGGCTTTTTCTTCATGGCTGGCTTTGCGCTGATCTGGAACGCGATCTCCTGGACTGCGACAATTGGCGTTTATCAAGAAGGTTCCGATGCAGAACCGGTCGCCTACTGGGTCGTGCTATTGTTCCCCCTTGTTGGTCTCGGCCTAATCGGCGTGACCATCTACCAATTCCTGCGCTGGCGCAAATACGGGCAGTCGGTCTTTGAGATGGCGGAGGTGCCAGGCGTCATTGGTGGAAGCCTCGGCGGGCTTGTTTTGACCAGCACCGACGTGAAACCCGCCAAGGGCTTTCAGGTCACGCTCGTGAATCAAAAGGAAGTCACGAGCGGCAGCGGTAAAAATCGCTCAACCCACACCACGACAATTTGGGAATCCGAGCAATGGATTCACGAAGACGCCCTACCCGACGACCACCAGCGCACCGCCCTGCCAATCTTTTTCGCCATCCCCTACTCCTGCGAGCCTACCGCAGACCTCGGCAGAACTGATTACAAATGGGAACTTCGCGTAAAAGCGGAGATGCCTGGAGTGGACTATGAGGCGCGTTTCAGTGTTCCCGTTTATAAGACCAAGGACAGTGACCCGAGCTTCGATGCACGAGCCGCACGCGCTGTTTCCAACAACGAAGCTGCTCCACCGCCAGCAATCGACTGGTCCAAGGGCGGCTTCAAACTACACCGCCAGCTTTCCTTCGGTGGATCATCCGAGCGCCAGTAGTAACAATGGCCCGGGCTTATTTTAATTTGTCGCTCTAAATTGCCAACTCGTCTGCGTATGAAAACCTCCAGATTACACCACCACTTAGCAATCGCGTTTATTGCATTTTTCCTGGTTGCATCAATCCCTTCCGTCGAAGCCAAGAACGACAAGAATAACGGTAATGGCAACGGCAACGGAAATGGTAATGGTAACGGCAATGGAAATGGCAACGGCAATAGCGATACCGGAACCGATACCGGCACAGGAACTGATACCGGAACCGATACAGGCACAGGAGGTGACTCGGGATCAGGAACCGGCACAGATACCGGAACCGACACCGGGACGGACACGGGTACTGCCACTGGAACTGGAACCGATTCGGGAGGTAGCGCCGGAAGCGGAGATACGGGCGGTTCGACTGGTGATGCAGTCACGG
>JBNNDZ010000105.1:0-5710 GCA_050285865.1 Puniceicoccales bacterium | reverse complement strand
CAATGCTTTCGACAATTGGGCGACCATGCTGAACGAACGCAGCGAGGGACGTATTGATGCCCAGCATTTCCCAGCCGCTCTCGAGCGCCGTTACTCTCAAACCTCCGTCGCGTCACGCCATCGGTAGCGGCCGACCTCCGCGCGACCACCATGCATCAAGTCATCGCCTCCGGGCGGCCACGATACCCCCGCGAAAACCCGTTTGACTGATGCCCGGCGAACGCTAACGTGTTCGACATGGGCGAGGCTGCTACTGCGCCAAATGAACATGCCCGACGCGTCGTCAAAGACTATGCGCCGGAGGACGAGGCGAAGCCGTCGCGGGCACCGGGAAAACAGCCCGTGGTCGTCATCGCCGGGGCCAGCGGATTTGTTGGGGCGAGCCTACGCATCGCGTTAGCCAATCGCTACCGCTGGCGCGCGTTAACCCGGTCCGAGGCTATTGTCGACCGTGCGGTCATCCGCGACAACACCGAGTGGCGCCTGTGCGATCTCTACTCCCTACCCAAGGTCGAAAACGCCATGGAGGGCGCGGATTACGCGGTGTATCTGGTCCATTCGATGCTCCCATCGAGCCGTTTGGTACAGGCGAACTTCGAAGACCTCGATCTCCTGCTGGCCGATAACTTTGTCCGCGCCGCCGAGGCCGCGGGCGTGAAACACATCATTTATCTGGGCGGGCTCATCCCCGAGGACGACCATTTGTCCGCGCATTTGCGGAGCCGCCTCGAGGTGGAAAACGTCCTCCGCAGTCGCGGACTGCCTGTTACCGTACTACGAGCGGGGCTAATCCTCGGCCCGGGCGGCTCGTCGCTGCGGATCTTAATCAACCTTGTTCGCCGATTGCCGGTCATGCTGTTGCCGAAATGGACAAATTCCCAAACGCAGTCCATCGATATCCGGGACGTCATCCGGGCATTCGAAATCGTGCTGGAGAAGCCGGAATTCTGGGGAAAAACCTACGACCTCGGCGGTCACGAGCCCATGACCTACCGCGACATGATTACGCGCACGGCCAAGCTGCTCGACCGCAAACCGGTGACAATTGACCTGCCGATCAACTGGTTCAGCGTGTCGCGCCAATGGGTATCGTGGCTCAGTGGCGTTTCGTCCCAGCTCGTCAATCCGCTCCTGGAAAGCCTTCGCCACAGCCTGCGCGCAAAGGATAACCCACTCCTGGACGAAATTAAGCCGCTGGCCGTGGACTTCGACGAATCGCTGCTCAGTTCGGTGGACGAAGATGGCGCGCCATTGCCTAACCCCCGCAGCTTCACCCAGCAAACCGACAAGAAACTCATCAAGCAGGCGCGACGCGTGCGCTCTGTCCAGCGCATGCCCCTGCCCTCCGGTTGGGACGCTCCCTATATCGCGCAAGTCTACGGACAATGGCTCACGGACAAGTCCGAGCACCTCATTTCGGTGATTCGCGACGAGGACAACCGGCTACGTTTCACTATCGGCGTTGGACACCTGCGGCTCTTGCTCCTCGAGCTCACGCCAACGCCCTATTCGCGCGGCGGCGGCCGAAGGCGCGCATTTTACATTTCCGGCGGCTACCTCGCACGCAATGTCGATCCTCCCGGGAGGTTCGAGTTCCGCATTTTCCCGGAAAACTATTGCCTGATCGCTGCGATCCACGGCTTTGCCCCGCGCCTGCCGTGGTGGATCTACGAATTCAGCCAGGCCATCGTCCACGCCATCGTCATGAAGGCCTTCGGCAAATACCTCTGGAAACAGGCCAAAGCCGGCGTCGAAATGCCGAAGCGATAGTTTGGTTTTCGGTTATCGGTTTTCCGTTTTCGGTTGCTTGATGCATCCAAACTGGTCGGCATACTTGGTCATACACCCCTGAATTCTCCCCAAATCGATAACGAATCTCCGCCTCCCGTCCTCCGACCTATCGACATCCGACCTTCGATAATCGTCCCCCGACTTCCACCTCCCAACATCCACCCTCCCCAACCGAAAACCGACACCCGAAAACCGAAAACCAATAACCAGTAACCGACCATGCCCATCCCGCTGCACTGGCATACCGAGCCGCTGTTACTCCTGCTCCTGATTGGGGCCGGGTGGCTGTATGCGCTGGCGGTGGGGCCGTTGCGCAATGACATCGCACCCGGCGAAGCGTTTTCCCAACGCAAGGCAGTGAGCTTTTTTCTCGGCCTGGTCGCTGCGTATTTAACGGTGGGTTCGCCGCTCGACCAATGGGGCGAGGACTTCCTCTTCAGCGCCCACATGGCGCAGCATATGTTGCTGGTCTATTTGGTGCCGCCGCTGCTGATTCGTGGTGTACCCGACTGGCTCTGGGACTGGCTCCTTGCGCCACGCCCGGTGCGCGGGGTCGTGCGGGTGCTGGTGAATCCCTTCGTGGCCTGGCTGGCGTTTTCCTTCAGCTACACGGTTTGGCATATTCCATCACTCTACGAACTCGCCCTCCAGCAAAAGTGGGCGCACGTGCTGGAGCATTGGTTGATGTTTGCCCCGGCCATGATGATGTGGTGGCCGATCATCAGCCCGTCCAAGCTCCTCCCGCCCGCCCCCTACGGCGGACGCATGCTTTACCTGTTCCTGTTAATGGTGGGCCAACTGCCGGTGTTTGCCTTCCTGACGCTGTCCGAGCAGGTGCTCTACCCGACCTACGAATTCGCCCCGCGCGTGACGGACCTCTCCCCCCTGCAAGACCAAATTCTCGGCGGCCTCATCATGAAGGTAACGAACATGGGCGTCTCCCTCAGCCTGCTCGCATGGTGCTTCTACGCATGGTATCTGGAAGACAGCGCGCAACGGCTCGCCCCCGGCGGCAAGCTGGAACAAGTCCCCCGGTAACGGCCGACATCCTCATCGCCCACGAACAGTCCGGGCACTACCATTCGCTGGGTGGCGGCTAGGGTGTTGCGTTACAATTTCCGCGCTTGTCGCGGCGTGGGAATGTGATTTGCTAGGCGCGATGTACCTATTGGTGCCCATAGCCTCACATAACGCGAACTCCATAAGCTGCTAATTATCATGACTTGGGAAATCCTCTTCGTGCTCGGCGTGCTGGTGTTTGCGGTCGCGAGCTTTGTCTGGGAAAAGCTACCCGTAGACGTCACGGCGATCACCGTGTTCGCCGTGCTGATGGTTGTCAGCATGGTGTCGGGCTCGGAAAACCTGCCCTCGCTCGATGGCTTGGTGAGCGTCTTCGCCAATCAGGCCCCATTGACGATTGCCGCAATGTTTATCATCTCGCTGGCGTTGGAGAAAGTCGGCGCAATCGATCTGATGGCCGACGCCCTCGCCCGCCTCACGAAGCTGCCCCTGCGCATGTTCCTCGTGGTGATGATCCTCTCCGTCGCATTTGTGTCGGCTTTCATGAACAACACGCCCGTCGTCGTGGTGCTCATGCCGGTCGTGATCGGCCTGGCCCGGAAAATGAATCAGCCCGCCTCAAAAATGCTGATCCCGCTTTCCTACGCGTCGATTTTTGGCGGAGTCTGCACACTGATGGGCACCAGCACAAACATCCTGATGAGCGGCATTCTCGTCGATCACGGGATGAAGCCGCTGGGCATGTTTGAACTGTCCTCCGTCGGCCTGCCACTACTCTTTGCCGCCGGGACATTCCTCGTTCTGCTCGGCCCCAAACTCCTGCCCGTGCGCGAAACACTGACCGCGATTCTTTCCGAAGAAGAGCGTCGCGAATTCATTACCGAGGCTTTCGTCCGCCACGGTTCGGACCTCACGGGCCAGAGCTTCAACGACTCCGCGCTTAAGAAAACACGCGGCATCAAGCTCATGGAAATCATCCGTGACGGCGTCGCCCTCACCGGTAACATCCACACCGCGCAGCTCCACGAAGGGGACCGACTCGTCCTCTCCTGCCGCCCTTCCAGCCTGGCCAACGCTCAGGCCACCGGCGTGGACTTCATCCACGAGCAAGGGCTCGACCTGGAACAAATTGCCGCCCACCAGGGCGCAATTGTGGAAGGCGTCATCGGGCCGATGTCAACCATCACCGGCAAGACGATCCGCGAAATCAATTTCCGCCAACGCTACCGCATGATCATCCTCGCCGTGCACCGACACGGGCGCAATGTGCGCGAGCGCCTGGAAACACTGCCACTGGATTTCGGTGACACCCTGCTGATGATGGGCACCGACCAAGCCATTGAAAACCTGCGCAACAGCGACGACATCATGTTGCTGGACCGCAAGCCCGTCCCCGCAACGAACCTGCGCCGCTGGATGCCGCTGGTGGTCGGACTCGTGGCTTTGATGATCGCCGCCGTCAGCGTCATCCAACTGCCGATTGTCGCCGGCTCAATCGCGGTCGTCGCCATCATCATGTTACTCGGCATCGTGAAGCCCAAGGAGGCTTACGCGGCGGTCGAGTGGCGCATCCTGATTTTGATCTACGGCATGCTTGGTCTCGGGCAGGCATTGGAAGTCTGCGGTGCCACCCAGATGGGTGCTGACCAGCTCGTTGCCATCACGAACATCGTCCCCCCAGCCATGCAGCCCTTTATCATGTTGGCGATTATTTACTTCGCCTCCAGTGTCTGCACGGAGTTCCTCTCCAACAACGCCACCGTGGTGCTCATGGCCCCCGTTACGTTGACCATTGCAGCCGCGCTCCAGTTGGACCCGAGGCCCTTTGTCATTGCCGTCTGCGTGGCCTCCTCAGCCAGCTTCGCCACCCCGATTGGTTACCAGACCAACACTTACGTCTACAGTGTGGGCGGCTATCGTTTCTCCGATTTCGCCCGTATCGGCATCCCGCTGAATTTACTTTATTTCGTCGTCACGGTGGTGATTATTCCCATTTTCTGGAAGTTCTAATCCGTCCTATGAATCGACGTATAATCAGCATCCTTGCCTGTGGACTCGCCCTTTGCGTCACGGGCTGTGCAACCTGGCCCATCGCCGCCGCCCGTGCTGCCAAAAAGCGCGAAAGCCAAACCGGCCCCCTCATGGGTGAGCTGGAGCAAGCCGCCGACGTCGAAGACCCTCTCGGTCGCAAACAAACCACCGTAGACGACAAATACGACCAGATCTCCGACAAGGTGGATAATCTGTAGGGGCGGCAACACCCAGGACCGTTCACGAAATCGTCCCCGGTAGGGCGGCTTGGCCTCAAGCCTCCGCCGCATCACGCTTGCACTAAGCGCTACCACGACGCCGGGCGCAACATCCCCCCGGTAGGGAGGCTTGGCCTCAAGCCTCCGCTGCGTCACGCTTGCACTAATCGCCACCGCAGCCACCGCCGCAGCCGCCGCCACAACCAAAACCGCAGCCGCCACTTCCCCCACCGCCTCCTCGACGAATTAGGTGAAGAATGAAAATGAAGCCGATCACGATGATGAGGGTCGAGATGACATAAGGCGGATTGCCCTTCGCTGTCTCCTTGATAAAATCAGCGCATCCAGCCAGGAGCACTGCGCCGATGCCAAGCCCTGCCCAGAGCACCTTTCGCTTTTCGAGGACAAACACGTCGCGACGATTCACCCGGACAAAGTCGTTGGCCGGATCAAAAACTTCGGTTACCGGCGGCCAAAATTCCGGCGGTGGGCTTCCAAACACACCCTCATAACGGGCCAGCGTGCTGATATATTGCTCACGATGGCGCTTACCCTCGGCAACACCCCCTCGCGTTGGTCCATGATGCAAGCGGCGGCCTAATACGTTATCACAAAGGTCTTTCCAATAAGACCGGGAGTAGCAGAGATGC
>JBNNDZ010000104.1:0-3069 GCA_050285865.1 Puniceicoccales bacterium | reverse complement strand
TTTACCGCGTGAACTGGGCCTGTATTACCTGAGCGAAACACCGATTAGTGAAGAACGCCTTCGCGTAATCGGTGACGCCTGGGCCGCACAGGAGTTCGACCAGAAATGGCTCCTGCAAAAGTTTTTTACCAGCCGCCTGTTCTTTGAGCCAGCGTATCGCGGCGAAATGATCAAATCGCCAATTCACTATTACTTAGGGCTCTGCCAAGACCTCAACCTCGACGTCTATCCGGTCCCCAAGCGAGTTCTCGGCCAACTGCGCACCATGGGGCAGGAATTCCAGAATCCGCCCAATGTCCGGGGATGGCAGGGTGGCAAACACTGGATCACCTCTTCGACCTTGTCCGCGCGCCAAGGGCTCGTTCGCAATATACTCTATCCACAGAACGAGAGACAGCTGAATGCCGACCAGCAAATGGCGCTCCAGGAGGCCCGGGACGATGGCAAAGGCCCATTTGTGGTGGATAATGAACGTCTCCAACCCTTATTAGAACGCTCCACTCCGGAACTCGTCGACCACTTATGCCAATACTTCCTGCCGCAAGCCGCGAGCCCGCATTTCAAAGCACAACTCGTTGACCACATTGACAACGGCAACGAGAGCCGCTCTGAGCTCACGCGCGAAGCCCTGCTCGCCCTGCTGCAATCCCCGCAATATCAACTTTCCTGATTCCTCGCCATGCACAATCAACGCACGTTCCGCGCGGTAACCCGTCGCGAATTCCTCAAGGACTCAGTCAGCGGGCTTGGTCTCGTTGCTTTCAGCGGCTTCGCCCCGGCATTCCTTACCAGCACCGCAAAAGCGGGCGTCGGTGCTCCGGAAACCGGCCGTCCCATACTCGTGCTTATTCAACTGGCAGGCGGTAACGACGGGCTCAATACCTGCATTCCTTTTCAAGATGACGCCTACTACAATTTACGCCCCGATCTGGCTATCCGCAAGGGAAGTCTCCAGCTGACCGACAACCTCGCGCTGCATCCCTCCTGCGCTGGCATGGAACGGCTCTGGAAAGACGGGCAGATGTCCATCATCCAAAACGTTGGCTACCCCAACCCCAACCGCAGTCATTTCCGCTCCACCGAAATCTGGGAAACGGCGACCGACAGTGACACCATAGGCACCACGGGCTGGCTCGGACGCTATTTTGACAACGCCTGCGACGGTGCTGGTCATACCGATCCACTCGCCCTCCACCTGGGCGACGAAGCTCCCGGGCACTTCATTTCCAACGAGCAACATTCCATCTTCGGGCTCCCCGCCCGGGGGAAGCTTCGCCAGCGTGACAAAGACGAGCTCTCGCTCCTTGATAAGCTTACCCAGGCACCTACGGACACCCAGACCGGCGACTATCTTCAGCACATGGTGATGGACAGCATTGTCACTGAGAAACGAGTACAGCAAATCGTCGACCGCTACCGCCCCATGACGGCCTACGCGAGAAACAGTTTCTCACAATCACTTCAACGTGTGGCTGCCATGATTGCCGCCGGGATGGAGACGCGGGTTTACTACGTATCTCAAGGCGGCTATGATACGCACGCCAATCAGTTGAACAGCCATGCGAATCGGCTCAACGAATTGTCCACTGGCTTGCAGGCATTACAAAATGACCTGGCCAAGCACAAGCTCGACAACCAGGTCCTCAGCGTTGTCTTTTCCGAATTTGGGCGGCGTCCCAAACAAAACGCCAGCCAAGGCACCGACCATGGTGCAGCCGCCCCCTTATTCATGCTGGGCGGCAATCTGTCCACGAATCTCCTCGGCAACCAGCCCAACCTCGTCGACCTCCACAACGCGGACCTAAAGCACGAATTCGACTTCCGTCAGGTTTACGCCTCGATCTTACGCGACTGGTTCCAAGCCGACCCATCCCTGGTCCTCGACGGCCACTTTGCCCCGCTTCCGATTCTGCGCCCGGCATAAAAAATTCAAAGCGCAGCACCAGCTATAAAATGGTCAAGGAAGGCTAAGGGACGGCTTTTCAAATTGACATTTTTCATTATTTATCGATACCACTTATCATTTAACGAGTAACTCGTATCATATTCGCTGGCGCGTGGTCAGGAATCGCTGACTTAGTATGCATCTCAACATGAACTAACCCTGCACAGTGAGCCAACTGCTTGACCCAGAACATTAACATGAAAAGCCTGCCACTTTTGACCCACCCTCGGCTATGAAGGACCTCCCTACTTTAAGATAATTTTGTACGACTATCCTCAAACAACATTCAAAACTTTCCTCAGAAGCAACGGCTGGAAAGTTAGTGAAGGCTTTTCTATGGGTGTCGTAACAGCACTTCCAAGAGTAGCAGTAAATGGTTTCATTCAAGTCTATGAGAAATTAGACGAGGTTACGGACGATCTTGTGCAGAGAGGATACCGAGATGCCTAAAGTTACAAAAAGGATCATGCTATTGTTTTGTCTGGTTGGGCTTTCTGGCCCATTTGTTTCGGCTTACCTCTTTCCTGATTCGTATCTGGTCGAGCTTTTACGAGAGTTAAAGTCTTTTGGGCGTAGGCAGTTCTTATACGCTTGCACGTTTTATCTGGTGTTCTGGTTGGTTGCTATAGGTTATTTGGCCTCAAAGTGGAACGAGAAAACAGAGCAAGGAGGAGCGAAAAAGGGTTCTGGCTTTTCGGATTGATTGTTACCGTCCAAAATATCGCCGACTATTTTGGACGAATTGCGCTCATAAGATTTTCGCGGAAATCCCGGTTTATTGAAAGTGAAGGCCTAGGGACGGGCTTTACATGTTGGCATTATTCACAATTCTCAGGCCGCGATCCACAATGCGTTTGAGTATAAACTCCGCGCCTCGGGGCACCGCCATCAATTGATCGAGTCCTCGGGCCGAACCACGACTTGGCAATACGACGGCCTCTACCGCCTGACCAATGAAGACATCGCCAGTGATCCCCACGATGCCAACGGAAACGTCGGCTAAGGCTACGACGCGGTGGGCAATCGCGAGGCGCGCACAGGCAACTTCGCCACGTTGCCGGATCAGGACTTCGACTTCACGGACAATGATTGGCTGACGAATCACACCTACGATTCCAACGGCA
>JBNNDZ010000103.1:0-3387 GCA_050285865.1 Puniceicoccales bacterium | reverse complement strand
TTTGGAGTGCGGCGGCTTGACGCCGCTTTAGAGCCAGAGTGCGGAAGGGCTTATGTGATGCTAAAGCGGCGTCGAGCCGCCGCACTCCAAAACCACTCCAACGCATTCAATATCCACTATGACGCAGTAAATCCTACACCGGGTCGAACATAACCTTGCCGATATCGGGCTCGCCGTCGTCAAGGCCTTCGGGGGTGAAAATCGCCGGGTCCAGGTGTTGCTGGAGCGCGGCATTGGTCACGCGGAAAATGGTGTAATCGCGTGTGCGCTCGTCCATGATTTCCACTTCTTTGACGATATACTGCTCACGGATTTCCTTAAAGGACGGATTGCCCATCGTGCGGAGTTCATCGCCATCGGCATCCAGCATAGCGGCGCGGATCGGACTGTAGAAGTCCGCATCGAGCCACATTTCGACCGATTCCAAGCCTTCGACACGCTCCGAAACGTCCTCGGGCGCATGGAACTTGAATCCGTGTGCTGGGCGCCCCTGAATCATCCGCTTCGAGCCGATGTAGTCGTAGTCCTCCCAATAGGTAAAGGGCATGAGAATGTCGTAGGGAGAATACACAATGCCCTCAAAGAACGGCTTCCCCTGCTCCTCGGCATCTAATTCGACGACCTTGCCCTCCTTCAGCTCCCAAATGCGCGGATTGGGGCCTCCCTGCACGAGCAACTCGCGCGTCGCGGTGGCGCGGTTCCCCGTTGGCCAGATGGATATACGGCTGATCGGCCCCTCTTGGTTCCAAGTGCCCCACATGATGCCGCGGAACATCTGTTTTTTCGCGCGCTGAGGGCGATGCTCGAGGTCGAAAATGAAAATGTAATCCCCAGCCAATCGCTGATTACGGAAAGTCTCAACGACTTCAGCCGCTTCCTCGGGAGCGATATTATCGACCTTTTCCGGGCCGCGTGCACGCTCACCAGGGCGGTCCGCCCAAAGGAGCGGACACAACACCATCAACAACAAGGGGGTTACTTTAGCTAAACGCATAGCGGGACGATTCAACGTCCGGCGATGAAGACAACCTTATTGCGCGTTTGTTTCGGACTTGTCGCCCGAATCCGCGGACGCGTCTTCTGTTGCTGCGGCTGGCTCTTCCGTTGCTGCTTCTTCGTCAGCCACACCTTCGCCACCCTGGGTCAAGGTCATCGTGCCTTGTCCACCTTCTACGACCTGCGTTTCAGCGTTTTGCTGTTCTTTAGCAATGGCAGTGAAGTCCATACTTTCGGGAAGCTTAACGAGCGGCTCATCCGCTTCCGGCGACTGCGCTGCGGCGTCTTCCGGCGTGGTGATCTCAGTCGGCATGATGTTGCCCGGGCCCTTGTCTTCTGCCTGAGCAAGGAAACCCAGATAAAGACTGAACGAAAGGAGAAAGAAGGCTGCGCTTCCCCAGATGGTTCCTTTGGTCAGGACGTTGCCTGCGCCGGCACCGAGCGCTGATTCAGCCGCGCCACCACCGAGGGAGGCACCCATGCCGGAGTTCGCGCTCGCACGCTGCATCAGGATAATCAGCACTACAAATCCGCTTACGAGGATCAGGGCAACTGAGAGAAGACCAAAAATAATTGCGCTCATGTCTGGAAAGAAAATGGGAAAACCGCGTAAAGTGCACCTTTCCGCCCACGGCTTCAAGGTTAATTTTCGTAGAATGGGCTACCAGGCAAGGGACGCAAACTCTGGTGTACTGTATTTTATCCGCAGATTTCGCGGATATACGCAGATGCCACTCTGGAAACCGATTGATCACTCGAATGCAGCAGTTTTACCTGAAATCCGAAATCGAACAAATGGCTCGAAACCTTATGGCCTATTGCAAACCGGTGCGCTCAAGGATGCGCTGCAGGTCGTCGTTGCCGTAGTATTCGATAATCAGGCGGCCTTTTTTCGCAGTGTGCTTGAGTTGCACCTTGGTGTTCAGGCGGCTGGAAATCTGCTTTTCGAGGTCGCGAACAACGGTTTCGGCGGCTTCATCCGCAGAGCGCGTTTCACCGCTGCGCAGGCTACTCTCACCCTTGATGCGACGGACGAGGCGCTCGGTTTCGCGGACGCTCATGCCCGCCTCGATCGCACGGCGGGCCAGAACCACGCGTTGAGCCGGATCTTCGATGCCCAGGAGCACCTTGGCGTGTCCCGTTGAAAGCATGCCCTTCGCCAAATAACCTTGGATTTCGCGATCCAGTGCCAGCAAGCGAAGCGTGTTCGCAATCGACGCCCGCGGACGTCCAATACGTTCCGAGACGGCCTCTTGGGTCAGGTCAAAATCCTTCATCAAACTGGCGTAACCAAGGGCTTCTTCGATGGGATTGAGGCCTTCGCGTTGCAGATTCTCGATTAGTGAAATGACTGCTGATGACGCGTCGCTGGCCTCCATTACCCGGGCGGCAATGGTCTTCAAACCGAGCTTTTGATGGGCACGCCAGCGGCGTTCACCGGCAATCAGCTCAAATGTGTCTTCCTTTTGCTTACGCACGACGATGGGCTGCAGCAGGCCTTCGCTCGCAATGCTGGCGGCGAGTTCGGCGACGTGCTCGGGGTCCATCTCTCGCCGCGGCTGGTATGGGTTCGGCACAATGGCGGCGACTGGTATTTCGCGGTATGGGCCGGTGTTGACCGGTGCGGACTTCGACTCCCCGGACGGCTTTGCGGACTTGAAGCCAGCAGGCTTTGCCGGCTTGGACTCCGCAGTTTTCTTGGCGCCGCCGCCCGCGATAATGCCGCCCAAACCGCGGCCCAGTCTGCTTTTAGATGCCATAGTTCACTTGAGCACAGTTAACGGGAGCGTGACAAAATCTTTTTCGCCGGATCGCATCATTGGGGCACCGGCACGAAAATGGTCTCGCCCGCCTTCAAACCAGTCGCATTGGCGATTTGATTCGCATCCATGATGTAATTGATCGTGGAGCCATATTTGCGGGCGATGCCGGAAATGGTCTCGCCGGGCTTCACCACGTGGACTACGCCGTTTTCCGGGTAGTCACTGCTGAAATTGGTCCGCACGTTGACGCTTGGCGTCGTGGAACGCGCGTCTGAAAGCGCGTCAATGGCCTTCTGAGTTTCGCCGGCCAGCGCCTGAATCTGCTTGGATACCTCGCCAATGATTTCCCTCTTCATCGCCTGTTCGCGCTCGGGCAACGCATTGATGCGGGTCTCGGTTTGTGCGGAGAGCGTTTCCAGTCGAGCGGTGAGCTGCTGCTGGTTTTTCAGGAGTTGGTCAAAGGAGCTCAGTAACTGCTGCTGCTTGCGCTCAAGAACTTCCAATTGCAGTTGCGACTTACCGAGCTGCTCTTGCAGGGACTGCACATCTTGCGTCAGTCGTGCGATGGTAACATTGGATTGCGCAAGCCCTGCCAGCGGGGCCAAGAGGCAAGCGAACAAAATCAGGC
>JBNNDZ010000102.1:0-6195 GCA_050285865.1 Puniceicoccales bacterium | reverse complement strand
GGCAATCCAAGTAAACCGCACCGTCGAAGGTGTCTGGGGTAATGAGGTCGCTTCCTATCTCGCGGACGGCGATTTCCGTTTCAGCTTTCCCTCGGAGAGTAACTTTGCCGCGCAAAGTATGGACAAGCTGAAGGCGTGGTTGGCTGAGCCGCTGGCGACCAGCTACCTCGAAGTGTCGATTGTCGGCGAAGTCGATTATGAGACAGCCCGGCAGGCTGTTGCTGAAACCTTTGGTGCTTTACCCCAGCGGGCAGACAAACCGCAGGATTTCGCTGAGGTGCGCAAGTCGGTGCATTTCCCGAAGTCGACAGACGAGAAAACCTTCACGTTCGATACCGATATTCCGAAGTCGATGGCGGCAGTTTACTGGCCCACGACGGACTTCTGGGACATCGAGCGCACCCGCCGTTTGAACGTTCTTGCGAGCATATTCCGTGACCGTTTGCGCAAGGAGGTTCGCGAGAAACTGGGGGAAGGATACAGCCCCTATGCGCGTAATAATTCGAGTGAAACTTACGACGATTACGGCTATCTGTTTGGCTTGAATTTCGCCGACCCGCAAAAGGTCGAAGAAGTGGCGGAGATCATCCGTAAGCTCGGCGTCGACTTGGGCGAAGCGAACATCACGGAGGACGAACTGCAACGTGCGGTCTTGCCGATTCAAAAATACGTCGAGGAATACGTTCGCCGCAACAGCTACTGGCTCGGCCGTGTGCTGGCAGGTTCATCAATTTATCCGGAGCAACTGGACTGGGCACGCACCCTTGACAGCGATTATGCGAACGTCTCGCTGGACGAGGTGAACGCCCTCGCCAAGGAATACCTGGGGGCCGGGCCCGGGCTACCGATCGTAGTCAAACCGGCCAACCATGCCCAAGAATAACGAGCTATTCGAGGTCTTCCGCGACATCGATTCAGCGCGGGTGGGCCTTTACGACGGATTGTTACGCAGCGAGGGCATCAAAACTCTCCTGCGCAACTGGAATGCGGTGTCCATGACGACCGAAATTCCGATTCCCGTCATGTATCCGAACATCTGCGTGTTTTCGCGAGAGGACTGCGCGAAGGCGAAGGAAATCATCGACCAGGCACAATCGGAGTCCCCGAGCGATGGCCCTGACTGGCAATGCCCGGCGTGTGGTTCGATGAATGAAGCCACCTTTGCCGAATGCTGGTCCTGCCAGGCACCTTTTGTCGAAAGCCAAGCTACCTGAGGGAAGGGCGGCTTAATCAAGTTCGACCCAGCGCGACCACGTATTCGGGGTGCCGCGTAAGTCGCGGAGTTTGCCCGGGGCGATGTCCACGTTTTCACATTTTTGGGGGAAGAGAAAAATGGCACCGAGCAGTATTTCGGCGGCGGGAATTCCGAGTCGTTTTTTGATGGCATCTTCGCGGAGTGCACCGCCGCTGGACCAGTAGTTTGCGACGTCATGCGCCGTTGCAGCAATGAGCAGGTTTTGCACGGCAGCCGAAGCCGCAGCGAGGTGCTCCATGTTGTCCACGGTTGGCTCGAACAATTGGTTGCCAATGTCGCTTTTAGGCGGGTTCGGAAGCCAGGTGACGACGATCAATGCATCCGCGGCGGCCAGCATCTTGGGGAGCTTGGATTCGTCGCCGTTGGACACCAAGTATTCGCGCAACTTGCGGCATGTTGCGGCATCGAGCGAGTAGCAGCGCCATGGAACGATAGAACTGAGCTCGCCGCGGTGCATTTGTGCCGCAGGCCGGTGGAACGGGGCCCAACCGGCGGACTCGATCAACTGGTCAATGAGTGCACGGTCGGTGGCAATAGGCAGCGGTGCCTCGGCGAGCATTTTCGTAGTTTGGCGTGCCTGGATGACGCGTTGAACGTTCGATGCGGAATTCTCCATATGAAGCTAGATTGCACACTCCCGTGGAAAGGTCCAGACGCTGGTGGAGTCCATATAGTTATATAGGGGCTTGCCTTCATACTGGAAGTGGGCCAAGGTTTCATCGTGAAGGCTATCAGCAAATTGGGTGTGTTACTTTTTTTGTTACTTTTTGGGGCTACGTTGCGGGCCTCAGAAGAAGAGATTGATGCAGGAACGGGGCGTATTCACGCTTCATTCAATCTTGCTCGGCTGGGCAGCCCGATTCTGGTGTGGAATTCGTTGATTAAGTTGACCGACGAGTATGGTGAAATCATCAAAACGGAAGGTTACACGCCGCAAAACGAAGCACGGCTGGAACATCTGGAAGGCCAGATGATGAAGCTGTTTGATATGCGCGAAGTGCCTCCATCGCTCAAGAACACCCGTGCCGTTGAAGCGTCTGTTGTGCTACGGGAAGTAATCTCGCGCTTCAACCCACTGGAGGAAGGGGTGTTGCCGGATCGCAAGCAGGCGATTGAGGAAATGAACTCCGGTTATCCGCCGCTCTGGTCGGTTCACGACACCGATGTCATTGTGATTTACGTGGACAGTGGCATGTTTGATGGGAGTTTCCAGTTTAGCCATCGGACCCTTGAGCTGACGGATGAACTTTACGAGCTCACCAGGCATTTGGAGTATCAAGATAAAGATGTCGAAGGGCTGTACGATGCGTATTTCCTAACGCCCGGGCCGCTGATCCCATCTTCCTGGATTCGCGCACTTCCGGAATGGACTCATCATGATCTTTGGGGGCAAGGGATTTGGCAGTGGATGGCGTTGCTGGTAGGATTCATTGTGCTGTGGGTGATCCTGGCCGCGGCGGTCACTTTTATCTTACGCATTTCCAGCGACTGGTCACCAGTCATGCGGGGTGGCACGCGTCTCTTCCTACCACTGATCGTCTACTCCACGATGTCGACTTTTGTCGATTACCTGGACTATCAGGTGTTCATCACAGGCAAGGTTCTGACGACTTTGCGTTATCTGGATGAGACCACGGAATTGATCTGCTGGATTTCGGTGGTCTTTATCCTGGGCAATACGATCTGCCGAATTATTGCCCGCCGCAGTGCAGCGAATGCTACGATTGATACGCAACTGCTGTTGTTTGCGATTCGCATTTGTACGGTGCTCGTGGCGATGATCGTCGTCATACAAGGCTTGGCGCGAATCGGTGTACCGCTGGCCACCGTGCTGACGGGTGCCGGTGTGACGGGTTTGGCCTTGGCGCTGGCGGCACAGGAATCCCTGCGCAATATCTTTGGTAGTATGATGTTGCTCTTGGACAAACCGTTCAAAGTCGGCCAACGCGTGAAAGTGCGGGGGCATGATGGCATAATTCAAGAGATCGGTTTACGCTCGACTAAAATCCGCACGCTCACCGGACACCTGGCAAGCATCCCGAACGAGGACGTCGCGAAGGCCGACATCGAAAACATTGGTGAGCGTCCCTACATTCGACGGGTGTTTAATTTGACGATTACGCGCGACACCAGCCCGGAGAAAGTCGACGAGGCGATGCAGATTGTCCGTGATCTCTTATCGATGAAAGAGGGCGAGGAGCGGAATCGGAATATCAACTATCCTGATTTTGCCCCGCGCGTGGCATTTAATGAGCTGAATAGCGACTCGCTGAATCTGCTCGTGATTTACTGGTTTCATCCGCCAGCTTACTGGGACTACCTCGATCATGCGACTTGGGTAAACCGGGAATTGATTCGTCGTTTTGGCGAGGCCGGTATTGAGTTTGCCTATCCGACGCAGACGCTACGCTTGGCCAACGATGCCAAACGTCCGGAATTCCTTGGTGGGGAACCTGAGAAAAAGGCCAATGGCGACATGGATAAGTAAGCGAAGTTCGTTTCGAATATAGCCCAACGGGCTTAGTCAACGTAGCGATGGGTGAAACCCATCGTAGGATTAAGCACCACATCTTAAGGCAGGAAGCCTTGATCAAAGGAGTTGCCCAACACTGAATTGACCAAGCTTTCCAGGCTTGATGCGGGAGGATTCACATATTCGAGGGGTTTTTAAACCCCTCGCTACGTTGAAACAGCCTTACAGGCTGACAGATCGAACTTCACTGACGACTCATCTGAGTAGCTGCTTAACGCTTGAACGTGCCCAAACCGTTCTCGTCGAGTGACTCGAAGGTGACGGATTTAGCTTGGCCGTCGGGTCCCATGACGAACGTGACCTGTGAAAGGCCAAGACCGTTCTCACCGGTTGCTTCCCAGGCAAATTCATTGCCGTCCCAGTGGATAAGCGGGTAGGCGGTTTGGTTGGGGCCCAGCCGGGCCGCAACGCCGTCGCCGGTTGCGACGATTTCCAAGTCGCCAAAGTAGTCACTGGCATATTGACCCGTGAGCGTATCGGCGGCGGGTGCCGGGGTCGGGTTGGCGGGTGGTTCCTTGCCATCGAGCACGCTCGGATTGTCGAGCATGGCGGCGAATAAACGGCCATAGCCCGCGAGCCATTCGATTTTCGTTTCGCCGGTTTGCACGAGCTCCATGAAGGTCGCATTCACGGTTTCGGGGGCACCGACCGGGGTGCCATTACTCAGGGCAATGATGCCGAGCTTTTCAGAGGGCAAAAGCTGGACGTTAGTCGCGGTGCCGAGCAGGAATCCGCCGGAATGCGTGTAGCGGGTGCGGCCTGCGCCGTCGATTTGCATGTCGAAGCCGTGGGTGTAAAAGCCGGGACGTCCCGTAATGGTGCGGGCTGGACTGCTGGTGTATTGCGGCGTGAGCGTCTCCACGAGGGCGGTCTCGGAGATGATTTCCTTGCCCTCAAATGTGCCATTGTTGAGGAGCATGCGCATCCACTTGGCCATATCGGCGGCGCTGGAGCTGACGCCACCCGCAGGCGATTGGGCATCGGGCTTGCGCTGCTTGATAGTGGGGGCCCAGGTGCCGTCTGGTTGTAGCTGGTTACCGAGCGCCTTGTTGGGCTCGGTCATGAAGTCGCTGTAGCGCGAGCTGGTCGAGTCCATCCCGAGCGGTGCATAGAGTTGCTTTTCGCTGAAGTCTTCCCACGTCATGTTGACGGAATTGGCGGCGGCAACACCTCCAGCAGTCATGCCGAAATTCGTATAAAAATAGCTGTCCCGGAAGGGCGTGAGCGGCAGATAGCGTAGACGCTCGATGACTTCCTCGCGGTTATAGCCGAGGTCTTCGAGGAGGTCTCCCGCGTGCGGTGGGAGGCCGCTGCGATGCGAATACAGGTCGCCGATGGTGACGTTTTCGGTGACGTAAGGGTCGGCCAGGGCGAAGTTCGGGTAGTAATCGACCACACGGTCGTTCCAGGAGAAATTTTCGCCGTCGACAATGGTGGCAATCGCGGTGGCTCCGACTGACTTCGAAATGGACGCGATTTGGAAGACGGTGTTTTCGTCAATGGGGTCGTCACCGCCGACTTGTTTCACGCCAAAGCCTTTGGCGTAGACTAGCTTGTCGTCGTGAACCACGGCCACCGCCATGCCCGGGACACCCGTTTCGGCCATCACGTTGGTGACAATGCCATCGAGCGCGGCAATGGCGTCCTCGATCTGTTGGGGCGGAATCGTGACCGCAGATACTTCATTCGGGTTTTGCCCTTGAGCCTGCAATTGCGGGGCGGCGAATGCGAGGGTGGCGACTGCGCTAAGCAGGATGGGACGTAGCATGGTGGCGATTGGCATAGTTTGGTGGATCGAGGGCATTGCTTACTTTAATTTCTCGAATGAAAGAAGTTATTTCGGCCCAACGGGGGCGGATTCCTCAGCGAGCGGGCATGATACGCCTACGGGAGACTGAGTCGAAGCGCGTTCCAAGTGAGGCGAAAACAGATTCGCAGTGAAATTCATTCAAGTGACTAAATGTTTACCTTTTCGGCTTGAGTGTTATTCGGTTTTTTGGTATTCGTATGAGCATGTTAATTCAGAACGAGAATACGAAACGATTGCCTCAGTTGAATCCGCCTTAGCCTATCGTGCTGGCGCGACCTGGAGGTTAGCGTGTTGCTGGGCCCGTTACAACGAGCGCACACTTGCAATGCCCGGATGCAGAGCCATTACGATGCTTTTGTTTCTCGCGAAGGCGCGAAGACGCGAAGGAAATTCCTTTGTGCCTCTGTGCCTTTGTGAGAAAATAGTTTTATCAGCGTGGTCTCCAAATCCGAGGATTGCAAAGCGTTTCAGGGCTTAAACGGACGAGGGGTGGGAGCCCGCATCAAGGCCAGCACCAACGGCCCAGGTCACGGGGTTCGCGAGGCAAACAGCTTAATACGCAACTGATGTTACTGTTAGCTGGTCGACTTACTCCGG
>JBNNDZ010000101.1:0-9908 GCA_050285865.1 Puniceicoccales bacterium | reverse complement strand
GGGTGGGAGCCCGCATCCAGACCAGCAGCTCGACCCATGTCACGGGATTCGCGAGGCAAACAGCTTAATAAGCAACCGATACTGACCCGCTGACTTTTTAGAGGACCTCTGAGGCTTGACCCGGGGCGGGATGTGCGTCGTGCTCGGCGCTGCATGGAATTAGACCGAATCATTACCCACGGCGGTGGCTCGCATCGCGATGAATTTCTGGCGTGCTGCCTCCTGCTCAGCGAATGTGCGGCGCCAATCGAACGGCGCGACCCGACTGAGGACGAACTCGCGGACGCCCGCATCGCCGTGGTGGACATCGGTCATCGCCATGAGCCCGAGCTCAGTAATTTCGACCACCACCAGTTTCCCCGCGACGCCAAACCGACCTGTGCGTTGTCGCTCGTCTTGATGCGTCTCGGGCTCTATGAGCACGCGAATCAATTCTGTGACTGGCTGGAGTCGACCGAGCGTTTTGATTGCCTCGGGGCGAAAGAAACCGGCGAGTGGGTCGGCGTGACGCCGGAGCAAATGCGCAAGCTGGATTCACCGATCGATCCGACTATCCTACGACTGTTTGCCGCGAAGGCGGAGCACAACCCCGGCGAGCCGCTGTGGGAGGTCATGCGTGCGATGGGGACGGAGTGGTCCGGCTACGTGCGAGGCATGGCTAAGCAGATTGAGTTTCTCGCCGAGAAGGGTGAGCTCTGGACCATCGGTGAGGGCGAGACAGCCTTTGAAGTTTTTGCCATCCTGAACCGTGATGCGCCGTTGGGCGATTCGTCCTCCGGTGTCGGCTTTCACCTGAAAGCGATTGGCAAGGACGAATCCGTGATCGCAGTCGTGACGCCCGATAACCGGAGTGATGGACATGGATTGCGCCGTTTTAATGACTCGGCGAAGATGGAATTCACCCGTGTCGCGGAGGAGACCGACGTGCATTTTGCGCACGCCCGCGGCTTCATTGCGAAGACTTCGGCGATTTCCGTTGCCCGGATAAAAGAACTGCTCGCCATGGCTTACATTGGCGAGCAGTCGTAAAGCGTTAACTGTAGTTCGTCTTAGAAGCTGTAGCTGAAGGAGAACTTGCCGTAGACGGTGTTTTCGGGGCCCATGTCGATCAGGTCGACGCCGACTGTGCCGTCGTTGTTGCCGGTGTAGCCGATACCCGCGGTCAGCGCCGCGCCATCGAATGGGGTCCACTGGATGTCAGCCGAGAGGAGCCAGTAGGCGTAACCGTTGCTCCACTTACCACTGATCGGCGAGCGGCTGTCGCCGAAATAGGACTGTGAGCTGAGGTAGCCAAAACGGCCTTCACCAAAGATGGACCAGTCGTCCGAGATTTCGTAGGTTTCCGAGAGGCCGGCCACGAGGTTTACTTGTTGGAGTTGGCTGTCGTAAACGACGTAGGCTGCCGGGTCGAAGAGCATCTTGCCGATGAAGCCTAAGTAGATCTTGCTGCGATAGTAGGAACCGTTGGGGTTGGCCTGGCCTTCACCGAAGCTGTTCTCGTCGTAAAATGCGAAACCGCCGCCGACGTCGATGTCGAGCCATTCGACGAGGTTGTATTTCCAGCCACCATTGGTGTTGAACTGGGCGACGTATTCGCTTTCAAAGGGAATTACGCCTTGAATCGTCATATATCCCTGGCCGCCGAACATGGGGCCGCTGGTGGAGAATGACGGAACGATGGTATTCTTCGCGATGCGTTTACCGGAACTAGTGAAAGAAGTGAAATACGTGACAGCCGGAATTAGCTGCTGATCGCTGGGTTTACCGAAAATGCGTTGGCCGTTGAAGCTGATAAAGCTGTCCCAGGCTTCGGTGTTTACGCCCATGGCACCGCCGGGGGCAGGAGTGGCGACATCGGTGGCGGGGCGTCCGTCTTGCGCGCAAAGTGGCGCGACCGACGCGATCGTGATCAAGAGTGTGGATGAGAGCAATTTAGCAACGTGCATGATTTTGAAAAAAGTGCTTTTTGGGCGTTTAGCAATCCTGTTTGAGCAGGCTAAATCCTTTCGATAGAATTGCGAAGTAGTGCAGTTAGCGGATCTTTACGCATTTCGCCCGCTGCAACTTGGAGAACGTATCGTTCGAGTTCGTTGTTCGTCCACGTCAACTGCCAGCCATTTGCTTTGAGAAACACAACAGCAGAGAGTGCGCCCACGCGTTTGTTTCCGTCTATGAATGGGTGGTTCTGGCAAAGGTGGTAAAGGTACGCGCCTGCTGCCGAAGCGATGTCGGGGTGAAGTAATTCGCCTCCAAATGTTGCTTCGGGCATTGCGAGTGCAGCATCCAATAGCCCAGGATCGCGGATGCCGTCCGAGCCGCCATGCGCCTTTAGCACCGCTTGGTGGATGCGGTGCACCTGTTCCAGCGTCAGGTATCGCATGGTATTAGGCTAGGTTTCGAAGTGCCTGGTCGTATTGTTTGAGGCCGGATTCCAGTGCGACTTCGAAAGCATCGTCTTCGATTTGATTATCGACGGGGCTGATTACGAGATTACGCCCGTCGAGGAGGAGCTGAAGCTTGCTGCCAGCTTGCACGCCCATCTGGTCCATCAGCGCTTTGTCTACGGTGATGCTGTGGGAGTTGCCTACGCGCTTGAGTTCCTTAATCATGGTTATACAATGTATATACGGGAGCAATTTGGCAAGCCGAATCCTTGTTTGGGAAAAAGTTGCTTTGGCTTGCCCCGGCAGCGTTCTACCTTCTCACTGCTGCGTTTAAGCTAATGCCCTGGTATTTATATCTAGCGTTCAAGCAACTGTTTCCGACGGGGAGGGCGGCGTCGTTTTTCGCGTTGATCTCCATTACCGGCGTGGCGCTGGGGGTGGCGGTGCTGATCGTTTTCGCGAGTGTAATGAACGGCCTCGGAGATCGCATCCGAGTGAAGGTTTCCGAGACGTTTGGGCATGCCCATGTTTTTTCGGGGCGCATCATTTACGAATACGAGGAATTGCTGCAGGACCTGCGTGAGCGCGAAGGCGTGGTTGCGGCGACGCCCTACACGACGGGTATGCTGATGATGCAGCATGAGAACCGTCCGGCGTTTCCCAAGATCATGGGACTGAATCCCTGGGAAGACCATCAGGTGGTGCCGCTGGAAGACTACATTATCCAAGGTGATATTAATGATTTCGACGACCGCCGGGTGCTGGTGAGCATTGGTGTGGCGCGACAGCTGCAACTCAGTGTAGGCTCAATGGTCAGCCTGTATTCGCCGCTGATGTTGGAGCAAATCAAACGTGACGAAGTGCCATTGCCCAAGGAAATGGAAGTCGCGGGTATTTTTGAGTCGGAGTTCAACGATGTGGACAACAACACCATCGTAGTGACTCGCCGCACGATGCAGGATCTGTATGGCCTTGGTGACGGCATTCACGGCGTTATGCTGTTGATCGACGACCCGGATAACGTGCGCCGGGAAATGCTGAAACTGGAGGAAGGCCTGGGTGGTGAATACCGCACGCTCACCTGGATGGAAGCCAACGAAAACCTGCTGTTTTTGCTTCAGTTTGAGAAGACGATCATGCTCTTTTTGCTGTTCGTAATCCTGATTATCGCGGGCTTCTGCATCGGCGCGATTTTGATTGTGACTGCGCTCCAAAAGACACGGGAAATTGGTCTGTTGCACGCGATGGGCGGACGATCGCGTCACCTTGCGGCTATCTTCTGTTTGGACGGTGTGCTCGTCGGTGCGGCAGGGTGTCTGGTAGGGACAGCGCTGGCGTTTATCCTGATTAGTTTCCGCGCGACGCTGATCAAAGCGATGCTCTTTGCGACGGGGCAGGGGGATGCGTTTACGGAGCATTATCCATTGCCGATCACGGACCTGCCCATTGCCTATCAGTCGACGGATTTCGTTTTGATTTACATCTTCTGCTTTATTGTGGGAGCGCTGGCGGGGCTCTATCCGGCCTGGCGTGCATCCCGCATGAAACCCTCGGACGCCATTCGCGCGGAATAATCCATGAGCGACGCCAATATCATTCTTGAAGCGCGTGGGTTGTCGAAGACTTTTCAGACGCCCACGCGGCCGATTCAGGTCCTCGACCAGGCGGATGTCGCGCTGCGCGAAGGCGAGAGCCTGTCCATTCGCGGCGAATCCGGTGCGGGCAAAACGACGCTGCTTTACTTGCTGTCAGTGCTCGAAACACCGGACAGTGGTGAACTCTATTGGCAGGGCGAGGACGCCTTGAAGAAGTCGGCTGATTGGCGGGCACGCAAACGGGCGGATTTCATGGGGTTCGTGTTTCAGGCTTATTATTTGATGCCGGAATTAAGCGCGATTGAGAATGTTCTGCTGGCCCGCCGCTTGATGGGCCGTGTGCGCTCCGAAGACCGCGCACGCGCCAGTGAGCTCTTGGAACGCGTAGGCTTGGCCGAGCGCGCAAAGCAAATCCCCGGCAAGCTTTCGGGTGGAGAAAAGCAACGCGTAGCCGTTGCCCGGGCGCTAATGAATCGTCCCCCGCTTATCCTCGCCGACGAGCCCACGGGTAATCTCGACGAACGCACCGGCGAGAACATCATGGAGCTACTGCTCAACCTCTGCGCGGAAGAGCAAACGAGCTTGATCCTCGTTACCCATAATCCCGCCTTTGCCGAGCGCACCGAACGTCAGTTGTTTCTGCACGAAGGGCGTTTCGAAGCGCGGTGAGGGAGGTTATTCTGGCTTCCGCGTAATGCTTGGCGTGGCGGCAAGTAATTTTTTGTCGTAGGTGTACATGGGAATGCCCAAGTCCTCTGCCAGTGCTACATATTGCGCATCGTATCCTGAGCAGCCGAACTTCTTGGCGACCATCAATACCCGTTCAATCGGAATATCATTTTCGTGAGTGTGCACCAAATCTAGCGCATCCTGATAGGCCGCAAGGGAATCTTCACGTGAGAGACCTGCTTGGCGTTCGTAAGTGGCAAGGACGTTGGCGAACTCATGTTGCCATAGTTTGGGCGCAAACCAGTCAGGGTCGGCTTGAGCCAACCTGGCGCAGGCCTCAGAATTGTCACCGGGAAGAGTCGCATAAAGGAGGATATTGACGTCGACAATAATCATGCGCGCCCTTGCTCGATCATTTCCTCCAGCGTATCAGAATCGGTGATTAGCTGAGGCAGGCGGGCTCGACGTTCACGGATCCTTGCCCAAATCTGTTCCCGGTTTGTCGCTGTCGCATCGACGGCTTGGTCAAAGATTGCCAGCATCTCTTTGTTGAGGCTGCGTCCATTGGCTTCGGCACGCTGCCGTAAGCGGGCATGCGTTTGTTCGGAAATTCCTTTAACCGTGTAATTCATGGAACCATTATGGTTCCATTTTGACTCGTTGGCAAACAAAAACGGCGGAAGCTGTTTGCCTCCGCCGTTTGAAAAGTTGCGTTTCGCAGAAGCGAATTTAGCAGATGGTCAGGACCTTCTTCACGACGCGGTCGGCATCGGGGAGCTGGATTTTTTCCAAAGGCATCGAGTAGATCTGTGGCGCGTCGATGCAGCTGCAACGCAGGATCGGTGCGTCGAGGTGGTCGAAGGCTTCTTCCTGAATGATGCTGGCGATGGTGCCGCCGACGCCGCAGAAGGGCTTGTTCTCTTCCACGTAGACGACGCGGTTGGTCTTCTTGACGGTGGCGAGGATGGCCTCGACGTCGAGCGGGCGGATTGAGCGCAGGTCGAGGACCTCGGCGTCGATGTTGTGCTCTTCGGACAGCTTTTCGGCGGCGGCGAGGGCGGTGATGGCACCGCGGCCGTGTGCGATCAGCGAGATGTCCTTGCCTTCCTTGAGGATGTTGGCCTTACCCATCGGGATCAGGTATTCCTCTTCCGGCACTTCCCACTTCTGACCGTAAAGAACGGTGCTCTCCATGACAAAGACCGGGTCGTTGTCGCGGATGGCGGTCTTCATCAGGCCCTTGGCATCGCGTGCGTTGGATGGGCAGACGACCTTCACGCCGGGATGGTTGGCGGCGAGGTTTTCCGGGGTGTGGCTGTGCGTCGCACCGACGTTCGTGCCACCGTTGGCCGGGCCACGGACAACGATTGGGACGTTCATCAGGCCACCGCTCATGTAGCGGCAGAAGGACCCGTTGTTGAGCAACTGGTCAAAAGCGACGTAGCAGAAGCTCCAGAACATGAACTCCATGACGGGGCGCAGACCAAGCATCGAGGCACCGATGCCCAGGCCGACGAAGCCAGCCTCGCTGATGGGTGCATCGACCATGCGCTTGTCTCCGAAGCGTTCCCAGAGACCTTCGGTGACCTTGTAGGCTCCGTTATACTGGGCGACTTCTTCGCCCATGACGAATACGTTGGGATCGCGCAAGATTTCTTCGGCGAGCGCATCCTTGACGGCTTGGCGGTAAGTGATTTCCGGCATTTGAATTAAGCTGTTAGAAAATTGATGTCAGAGGGAGAAGGCAGATGGGAGAAGGCAGAAGGGAAGTGACGGAATCGAATTTTTCTGATGCGAAACTGGTTACAGGGAAACTCTCCTATTCATCAACTTCACTTCTGCCTTCTTGCTTCTTGCTTCTGCCTGGAATTATTCGTCGTAGATACCGCCGTCTTCGAAGACGAATCGGCCTTGGTTGAGTTCGTCGATCTGCGGGTCCTGGCCCTTGTTGTCCATGCTCCAGTAAACATCTTCGAGGATGGATTCGGCGGGCGGGAAGGGGGACTTGTCGGCGAATTCAGCAGCGTCGTTCATTTCTTCGCGGGCTGCTTGGTCGATTTCCTTAGCCTGCTCTTCGGTCAACGCACCTTCCGAGATCAGTTGATTTTGGAGCAGAGTGATCGGATCCTTGTTCTTCTTATAGTCCGAGATCTCGTCTTTGGAGCGGTACTTTTCCGCATTGGCGTCCGCCACGGAGTGGCCACGGTAGCGGTAGGTAAAGATTTCCAGAACGGTCGGGCGGGATTCTTCGTGCGCGCGGCGGATCGCGTCGTAAACCTTGGCGCGGACGTCGTAGAGGATGTTGCCGTTGACGGTGTCCCACTCCATTCCGTAGCCCTCGGCGCGTTGAGCGAGGCATTCCGGGTAGGCGGAGGAGCGCGCCTGGCTGGTGCCCATCGAGTAGGCGTTGTTCTCAATGATGAAGATGACAGGCAGGTCCCACAGGGCGGCGAGGTTGAATGCCTCGTGCACGGCACCCTGGTTGACGGCACCATCGCCCATGTAAGCGAGGCAGCAGCCCTTCTTGCCCTGATACTTCAGCGCGAAGGCCAAGCCGGTGCCCAGGGGGATTTGGCCGCCGACGATGCCGTGGCCACCCCAGAAATTCTTGTCCGGTGCAAAGAAGTGCATCGAGCCACCTTTGCCCTTCGAGCAGCCGGTGTGCTTACCATACATTTCCGCCATCAGGTTCTTCGGGTTCATGCCGACGGCGATACCGTGGCCGTGAACGCGGTAGGCAGTGATGGCGTGGTCATCCGCTCCGAGCAGCGAAATACTGCCGACGGCGACTGCTTCCTGCCCTTCGTAAAGGTGAAGGAAGCCGCCAATCTTGCCCTGCTGGTAAGAACGCAGGCTGCGGGCCTCGAAATTGCGGATGCGCACCATATCGGTGTAAAGGCGCACCTTTTCCTCGTTGTCGAGGCGTTGGTTGATCTCAAGCTTAGCCAATTCGCTGACGTCTACTTCTTGCCAGCGTTCGGCTTTGGGCGTGGTATTGGAGGACTTTGTTTGCGCGGTCACGGTCGGTGATCGTTCGATTCTGATGGACGTAGTTAGCGGCGCTATTCATCCGAATAAACGCCATAAAGCGGCGAAGTCTCGCACACTACAGTGATTGTTCAACCACAATTTCGAGGTCACTGCCCGGTTGGCAATTTGCGCGCAGGGCGATGAATCGTTCGCGGTGGGTGTCGTAGTATGGCCACACGAGCTGGTGGTCAGTTGGCGGGATTTTTAAATCATTGATTTCTTCCCGTGAGAAAAAACGGAACTGGCCTTCATCGATGGCTGGGGGGAGGGCGTTGATTGTTTTTCGGCAATCAAACAGAAACATCAGCCAATGGCCGGCGCCCTCGAAGCCTTTTTCCGAAACGTAACCGAAAAGATGCAGGTCTTCGGTGGTGATCGACAGATCCACCTCCTCGCCAACTTCGCGGGCGGCGCATTCAAAGGGGGATTCGCCAATGGCCATCTCCAGCTTGCCACCAATGGGACTCCAGCAGCCGAGGTTGGGGGCTTTACGGCGCTGGATTAAGAGCAGGCGTCCGCTCGGGTCGCGGAGGAATACGAGCACACTGATTTTGAATGGTAGCACAGGATTTTTTTCAGTCACACGCGCAAGGGAAATCAGATAGGTGATAAATGCAACGGCGAAGGCGAACGCTTTGAACTTCGCGCATTAATTAAAATTAAATGCTTTATAACCTGATGATTCTTCGAGTTTTCTTATTGATTCGCGGGTTCAGTTCCCTTTTACCATCTGGGATGCAACCCCGCTTTTTCTCGTTTTTAACGTGTTTACTGTTCATTTTTTCTCTTTCTAGCGGCGTTACTTACGCGCAGAAAGATCCCGTTGAAGTCGTTCAGGTCAAGTTTGACAACAAGGCCGGTGCTTACGACGACACTTTAATGAACGTCGAAATCGGTGCCATGGGTAATCCCACGCCGGATGAGTCGCCAAATGAAAAATACGTCGACAACATCACCGTCACTTTGACCATCGGTTATGCTCACCCTAGCAAGCAGGGTGAATTTATTTTTCACAAATCGTCGGTGGAGATCGCCACGATGGAAGTCGGCGAAAGTCGCCAGATTGGTTTCTGGCTGCCCTACGATATCGCTGTACGCGACAATCTTCGTGAGGAACCGCAGTTCTGGTATGTCGACCTTGAAGTCGATGGTCAGGAAGTGAAGCCGACCTCCAGTAACATGCGCAAGCGTGCTTCCGGTGATCTGCAAAATCCGCAGGCACTCCAAAGTTTCCAAAGCCGTTCTGGTGACGCATCGGAAGGCATCCTGCTTCCCGGTTACTTGTCGGGTAATGGTTATCTGGAACGCGGTAACGAACGTCCGCCTTTTATTCGTAAAGAGGAGAAATAACTCCTTGATGGTGATATACCTCCTGCGTGGCGGGGCTGGAAATTCGCTTGCCCCGTCCAAAATTGTTTCTCAAATGGCCCCTTCTCCTGTTCATGAGCGCTGGTAAGAAATTGATATTTAATTGCGGAGCTGGTCACGTGACCGCTTCTATTTTCAGCGAACGCAAGGGCGGGCTCGTCCTTGAAAGCTTCGCCCAACAAGACCTCGATTACGACTTCACCGAGGAAGACGATTGGTTGCCCGCCGTTACTTCGGCGATCCGCCAGGTCAAGTCCCAGGTGAAGGGTGGCGATCAGGCTGTGCTGATTCTCCCCGGCTACCAATTGTTGACCAAGGTCATCAAGGTGCCGCACGTGGATGAATCCAAGCGCGCTCAAATGATTGCCTTTGAGGCTCAACAGCAGATTCCCTATCCGCTGAGTGAAGTCGTCTGGGATCACCAGGTGATCGCTGATGATGGTGTGGAAACGGAAGTCGTTCTGATTGCGGTCAAGTCGGACGTGGTCAACGGGTTCTGCTCGGACATGCGCCGTCAGGGGGTCACCCCGGCCAGCGTCGAAGCGGCTTCGGTCCTCGATTACAACGCCTACCGTTTTAATTACCCGGATTCGGACGAAGAAGTCCTGCTGGTGAACATCGGTGCCCGCTCGTCCAACCTGATCTTCATTAACTCGGATGGTTTCTTTATCCGTAACATTACGCTCGGCGGCAACACGCTGACCCAGAGCTTGGCTGACAGCCTCGGGAAAAAGTTCCCGGAAGCTGAGCGCATCAAGATTGCATTCTTCTCGGGTGAAACCAGCGTGGATGCGGATGACCCCAGTGCACAGGTCTTGACGACCAATGCTCAGAATTTCCAGAAGAAGCTGAGCCAGGAAAT
>JBNNDZ010000100.1:0-3118 GCA_050285865.1 Puniceicoccales bacterium | reverse complement strand
ACTCAGCCAGGCGGCAATGAAACCAATACCGACCTCATAAATCGGCCGGGCTTCGAACGGTCCTATCGCGCGGATCAGGGCCGTCATTTCGAAGTTGTAAACGTTGACCTCTTCCTTTGGCGCGTAGTTGAGCGACAAGGAGGCATCAATATGACGTTCACCGTCCATATCGAGGTTCCACAAGGTCTGCCCGACATTGGCGTAGAACAACGTGTTACCACGGCTACGGTTCGCGGAATTCACCTCGTTGAAGGTGCCGAAGTTGTGGTGCACACCGGCCTTGGCATAGCCGGGCTTTGCATCACCGAATTCATACCCGACCTCACCGGCAATTGCCACCGGGCCATCCCAGGTGAAATCCGTTCCGATGTCATCGAAGATAATCGCGTTCGAGTTGTTCGTGTTGAACACGCCGGCCTTCACGTAAAGGCCCTGAAACTCCGTATCTTCAAACGGACGCAGCGTCACGATGGCCCCGAGCTGTTGAGCGGGGTCAAACGGCAATCCCGCCGCAAAAAGCAAGTTGGGGATGTAGGCCAGTTCATCGTTCATAAACGTGCCGCCGTAAGGCTGCGCACCGAAGTTGCCCACACCATCCACTTTACCAATGCGATACGTCACGAAGTCATCGAAGAGCGTTTGCTCAAACCAGATGTTCGCAAAGCGCGTGGTGTCGACGCCTTCAATCGAGCTGGGATTCGTCAACACGCCGAAACGGGTGCGATTATAATTCTTCCCGTATTGCGTGATGCCACCCACGGACACCTTTGCGTTGGGCAAGCCGATGAGTTTCTCCAGGTCGAGATTCATCGTCGCGCGTGCCCGCCCAAAGTAAGTCCCGCCGCTGGCCAGCGCGCCGGAAATGTCGTCATAGTAATCGAAGGTATTATTGAAATCAAAGCTCACGCCTTCGTCTTCGAGGTCGGAGCGAACGCCGAACCAGTCGCCAGTCAAATACGGTTGAGTAAAGAAAGTCGTCTCGTCCTCGGCGTTGGCGCTGCCGGCGAGTGTCGCCAGGCAGGCCATGGATAATACATATTTTTTCATGATCGGGGTAATTGGGGGTTGTTTGAGGTAACGTTTTATTCTTCCCAGCCTTTGGCGCGTTCCAGCGCTTTGTTCCAGCCCAGGCGCAAGGTGTCCATGTCCTTGGCCTCGCGCTGCGAATCGTATTTCTCGTCGATGAGCCAGTTGTTGGTGATGTCGTCGCGGCTCTTCCAATAACCAACGGCCAGACCGGCCAGATAAGCGGCCCCCATTGCAGTCGTTTCCACACACTTGGGACGCACCACTTGCTTGCCGAGCAGGTCGGCCTGGAACTGCAAAAGCGGGTCACTGCGCGAGGCACCACCGTCCACCCGAAGTTCCTTCAAGTTGAGCCCGGAGTCCTTTTCCATGCAGGTAATCAGGTCGGCGCTTTGGAAGGCAATCGCCTCCAATGCCGCGCGGCAAATATGAGCCCGGTTCGTCCCCCGGCTAATGCCGAGCGCGGCACCACGGGCATACGGATCCCAGTGCGGCGCACCAAGCCCAGCAAAGGCGGGAACCAGGAACAGGCCTCCGGCGTCCGGCACCGATGCCGCGAGTTCATCCAACTCCTGCGCCGTGCGAACCAACTGAAGCTCGTCGCGAATCCACTGCACAACCGCGCCGCCAATGAAGACCGAGCCTTCCAGTGCGTATTCTGTGCGGTCGCCGATTTTCCAGGCCACCGTGGTCAGCAGGTTATTCTTCGAACGTGGTATTTCCGTGCCGGTATTCATCAGCAGGAAACAACCCGTGCCGTAGGTATTCTTTGCCATACCGGGTGTGAAACAAGCTTGCCCGAAAAGCGCCGAATGCTGGTCACCCGCAACACCCGCGATTGGTACACCGCCGAGAGGGAGCTTGGGGTCGACTTTGCCATAAACCTCGGAGCATGAGCGCACCTCCGGCATCATGTTGCGCGGGATCTCCAGCAGCTCCAGGAGCTCGTCATCCCAGTCGCCCGTTTCCAGATTATACAGCATTGTGCGGCTGGCATTGGTGACATCGGTCATGTGGACCTTGTGTCCCGTCAGTTGCCAGATCAGCCAGCTGTCGACCGTGCCAAAGAGCAGCTTCCCCTGCTCGGCCAACGCCCGCGCGCCCTTCACGTTTTCCAGAATCCAACGAATCTTGGTGCCCGAAAAATAAGGGTCGATGCGCAACCCGGTAAGGTAAGAAACGCGCTCCTCATGGCCGGCATTGCGCAGGTCACGGCAATAGTCCGCCGTGCGCCGGTCCTGCCAGACAATGGCGTTGTAAATCGGTTTGCCGGTGTCGCGGTTCCACACGATAGTGGTTTCGCGCTGATTGGTTACGCCGATTGCCGCAATGGAATCCGCCGTGAGGTCCATGCGTGAAAGCGCCTCAATCGCAGTTGCGCTTTGGCTGGACCAGATTTCCATCGCATCGTGCTCCACCCAGCCCGACTTGGGGTAAATCTGCCGGAATTCCTTTTGCGCCACCGAACGGATTGCTCCGGACTGGTCAAAGATGATGGAGCGTGAGCTGGTCGTGCCTTGGTCAAAGGCGAGGATGAATTGTTCGTTCTTCATAGGGTTACGTTTTCGAGATTAAAGATGTCGTTAAAAACCGAGTGCCATGAACAGCTGCGCGCCGAGTACGCCACCGATCAGCGGAGCAACAATCGGCACCCAGGCATAGGCCCAGTCACTGCTGCCCTTGCCATGGATCGGTAGAAATGCGTGGGCGATGCGTGGCCCCAGGTCACGCGCGGGATTAATCGCATAGCCCGTCGGGCCACCAAGCGACAAACCGATGCCAAACACCAGCAGACCCACCAGGGATGGACCAAACCACGTGCCTACGGCGGATTCCCACGCATCCATGCTCGCATCGCCGCCCAAGCCAATTTTGCCAAAGGAGAGGATGCCAAACATCAATATAGCGGTGCCAATGACTTCCGTCATGAAGGCCGGCCCAAATTTGCGAATGGCAGGCGATGTGCAGTGACAAGCCAGCTTGAAATCGGCATTATCCGTTTCACGCCAGTGCGCATAGTAGCTCAGGTAAACCAGTACTGAACCGGTGCAACCGCCCGCGATCTGAGCAATAATATAACCCGGAACTTTCG
>JBNNDZ010000099.1:0-2910 GCA_050285865.1 Puniceicoccales bacterium | reverse complement strand
GTCACAATAAGCACCGCTTCGGTTTGCCTTCCGATTTCTGTTGCGCTAGGTATCGGGGAGGCTTTACCTCACCGTTTTTATCGAGATCCCCGTGAGCACCGAATTTAAGCAACTGGACACGTACACCCGTTTTACGGCTTGGCTGGTCGTGGTACTGGCGGGTGTTGTTATTTATGACCAGTGGTTTTACTGGTCGAACATACCTGATTACAGCTTTGGCTATTTGGTGCCGCTGTTCGCCGCCTATGTGGTCTATGACCGCTGGCCAAAGATCATGGCTTATTTGGGGGGAGAAGGAGAAGACAATATCCCGCAGGGTAAGTCCGGAACCGTGCTGGAGCTCTTTTTCAATGTCTGTTTTGTCGTTGGGTTGGTTGGCTCGCTTGCCTTGATGATGCTCGGTTCGTTGATCCGGGCCGGGCAGGGGCCATCCAACCAGGGAAGTCTCGCGCTGGCACTCGGGCTTGGCGGTGTGGTGATTGGTTTCGCTTACATGGTATCGGACAAGGATACGTCCGGGCGCGCATATTCGCTGATGCAGCGCCTTGGCTTCACGTTTTTATTCCTGTTTCCGGCGCTGGTGTGGATCATTTCCGCGCCCATGGTCATGTATATGGACTCGACGGTGAAGCTCGTCCTTTTGGAATGGGTGACGATCATTGTCTATCATACCTTTAATTTCCTGGGTTTCACGTTGGTGCGGGAGGGTAATATTTTGATTATGCCGCATGGCAGCGTCGGTGTGGCGGACGCCTGTTCAGGTATTCGCTCGCTGACGGGTTGTATCTTTGCCGGATCGTTCCTGGCAGCGGTATTCTTGAACCGTTTCTGGAAGAAGGTTCTGCTTGTCAGCACTGCCTGTGTGCTGGCTTTCGTGATGAATATTTTCCGCAGTATCTTCCTGACCGGTTGGGCTTACGCGAATGGCTCGGACGCGATTGACGAGAAGGTGCCGGTGATCGGGATGTCCGTGCACGACATTGCCGGGTTCTCCGTTCTTGGGCTGACGGTGGTTGTGCTGTTGTGCATGCTGCCGATATTCACGATTTCGTTCGTCGATGATGACGATGAATTTGACGATGGTGATGACCACCTGCATACCCCGGAACCCGTAAAAGGCGCATAGGGTATGAATGGACGGCGTTTGAAAATTCTGCAAGTTGCTCCGGAGCTTGCGCCATACGCCAAGGTGGGCGGTTTGGCGGATGTTGCTGGCGCGATCACCAAGGAGATGTCCCGTGCGGGCCATGAGGTGAAGGCGCTTTGCCCGAAGTATGGCATTATCGACGTCGAAAAGGAGGGCTGCGAGCCTGTCGAGGGCACGTTCTCGGTCCACTTGGGTGGAGGGCGGGAGGAGTTTGCCCAGCTCTGGAAGACGACCTATCCGCAGTCTGAAGCCGAGGTTTATTTCCTCGAATACAACCTCTATTACGGTGGCGGTATTTATGACGGCGGCAACGGCAACGCGGAGCGTTTCACCTTCCTGTGCCGTGCGGCGATTGATTTTTGTCACCGTTTCCAGTGGTGGCCCGATGTGATTCATTGCCACGATTGGGGTGTCGGCCTGCTGCCGGTCTATTTGAATACGACGGAGCGCCAGACGCCACTGCATCAGGCTGCCAGCGTGTTTACGATTCACAATTTGCAGCATCAGGGGCGCACGAGTCCCGCGTTGCTGGATTACGCCGGGTTGCCGCAGAATCTCTTCACTGAGGACAATCTGGGCCACCAAGGCGCGCTCAACATGATGAAGGGCGCGCTCTACCACTCTACGAAGTTGACCACCGTGAGCCCTCATTACTCGCGGGAAATTCAGGGGTCGGATTACGGTTGCGGGTTGGATGGCGTGCTGCGTTTCCGCTCGGCGGACTTGATTGGCATCCTCAACGGGATTGACACCGATGCGTGGAATCCGGCCACCGATAAGCTGATTCCGGCAAACTTCACCGCGGACAACATGGCGGGTAAGGAGGTCTGCAAGGCCGAGTTGCAAAAGACATTTGGCCTGGAGCAGCGTCCCGAGGTTCCGATTTTCTCCGCCATTGCGCGGCTCTACGATCAGAAGGGCTTGGACCTGTTTGCGCAGATCATTCCCGGTTTGATGAATGACATGGACCTGCAGGTGGTGTTGCTGGGCTCCGGCGACCCTGGCCTGGAGCGCTGGTTCAACGAGCTTGCCGACCGTTATCCGGGACGCATGGGCGTGTTTCTTGGCTACGACAATGCCCGCTCGCACTTGATTGAGGCCGGCAGCGATTTTTTCGTGATGCCGAGCCGTTTCGAACCCTGTGGCCTGAATCAGATGTATTCGATGGCTTATGGCACGTTGCCGATTGTTCGCGAAACCGGCGGACTGGTGGACAGCGTTCCGCAATACGTGCCCGGGCGCGGCGAAGGGGCAGGCTTCCGTTTCCATGAGCCGAGTGCCCACGCCTTGTATTATACCATTGGCTGGGCAAATGCCACCTGGTGGGATTTCCCTGAGGAAATCAAAGTGCTGCGTCACAATGCGATGACGCTTGAGCTGGATTGGGAGAAATCCGCCGCGCGCTACGAAGATGTCTTTAAATGGGCGATTCAGGCCCGTATGCGCGGGTTGGGCCTGCGTTCCGGGCTCACGCAGACGCCCTGGAAGGCTCCGGTTTAAAGCGGGGCTTGTTGAGAGTTGGCCCGTGTCGCCAATGAGGCGGACCGTTGGCCCGCTTGATTCGCGTCGGCGATTTGACCCAGGCCTGCGGCCTGGGTTGGTATGAGGCGGACCGTTGGCCCGCTGGGATTAGCCTTCTCCAGTGAGCCGGACCGTTGGGACGCTCGGCTCGTGTTGGCGTTTGACCCAGGCCTGCGGCCTGGGCTGGTATGAAGCGGACCGTTGGCCCGCGTTTTTTGTTGGTGGTGCCTGCGGTATCTGGT
>JBNNDZ010000098.1:0-2614 GCA_050285865.1 Puniceicoccales bacterium | reverse complement strand
GAGGTGCGGCGATGTATCTCGGTGGCCGGCACTTTATGGATTTCATTCTGAGGGCAGGCCATGACGACTGGGCTACTGCCCCACTGCCATTATTTGATGGAGGGGTTGATTCAACTGCGCAGGCAACTGACTTGATTTGTGTTCGCAAGTCTTGCGCCTCGCCGGATTTAGCGAAACGGTACGTCAAGGCGATGCTTTCCGAAGAGGTTCAGGATTTCATCGGCCAGCAGAAGCATAATATTCCGATCCGGAAAAGTTCGGCATTTAAATCACTCGATTTGGATGATCCGCGTGATTCGCTGATTGCTGCTGAAGTTGGCAAGATTTCAATCGACTTCAATTTGCAGCCACCTTTCCCCGGGGCCTTTGTTTTGAAGGGGCTTCAGCGTATCATTAATCAGAACTTGGATATCCATGACGGCCTGGCAGAACTAGCGTCTGCTGCCAGGACGATCATTGCAGTGAACGGAGAATACCGACCGGCCTGATTTGTTATGCCGTGACTGCAAAGCCGGCGCTTGGGATTTCGATTTTTTGTATCGAGGAACTGTTGGATAGGGTTGTTTGGCCCACGCATTCGCCCATGCAGTTGTAAATTTTCATGGCTTGTTCGCGTTCAGAGCCTTTGGTGTCCGCGATGATGTGTGGGTGATGGGTCGCGTTTACGATGGTGAGTTTGCGACTTGGATCCTGCACGGCTATCTCGATAACATGATTATCCTGATAGGCGGCAATTAGCTCTTCCTGCTCATTCTCAATGTGAACTGACGGGTAAAGGAATTGCGGATACTTCGGGTTGAGTTGTCCGTGCATCAGCAGCTTTTGGCGTTGTTGCCAGAATTGCAGGAATGTGGCGAGCATCTGCTCGTGATCACCTGGGATTGCGTCATGTTTGACTGAAATTTGTGGGACAGAGAAGAGTGTTGCCCACAGTTGCATGGCAGCGTGCTCGACTGACTCATTTGCGTTCCACATGACCATATCGGAGTGGACTGCTGTATTGCCGGATAAAAGACGCAAGTCGATGGTGCGCGTCAGGTTGCTGAGGGCGTCATTAGGGCAATCGTGCGCGCGAAAGATATTTCCATATTTTCGCATCGCTGGACCGATGTAGGCTTGGCGAAACTCAATTAATACGTCGGGCTTGAGTTCGCGGAGTTGGGCCATGACGTCGGTGAATAGCCTGTCTGCCGCAGCAGGAACGGAAACCATGTCGGCGGTTTCGTCTTTTGCTTCGACTGGTTTCTCGGCGGTAAAGCGATCCACGAAATCAAGCTTCAGCCCATCGATATTCCAATCGTTAACCGCGTTGCGGTAGCAATCGATAATCATCTGGCGTACCGATGCAAAGCGTGGGTCCAGGCACGCGGCAGAGCCGACTGGATCTTTCGGCAGAACCTTTTCCTGGTAGGTTTCCCAAGTTCGGCTCTTCGGACCAATGAAAGGTACCGAAAACCAGACGAGGTATTGCATGCCTATTTCTCGAACACGTGCCACGTGGGAGCGGAAGTCTGGGAACTTGCTCTGGGCCACCTCCCAATCACCGCAGAATGCGTAGCCCTTATTGTTGTCTTCAGTTTGCCACCCATCGTCGAGTATGACTGACTTACAGCCTAGCTTGTTGGACCACGAGCAATTCGCTTCGACTTCTTCAGCTGAAAGCTTTTGATGGAAGCTGTACCAGGTTGAGTATACGGGCTCATATGCAGAGTCAGGAACTGGCGCTGGCTTGTAGGGCGGCATTGCGCTCCACCACTGTCCTATGTCCCCGATGGCTTTATGATAGGGGGAGTGCTGTTCATCGATTCGAATCGTGATTTTGTAGGAATCAATTTCTGGCCACTCGGAATCAAAGAGCACTATGCGACAATTGATTGTCGCGTTTTCTTCTTCGACTTGGGTGCGAATGCCAATCGGATTGATTGCGTCCGAAAGGGCGAAGGTGTGGCGATTGATGCCTTTGGCGGAAAAGAATGCGACTACGGGTGCACCGAGTGTTGCATAGGTCTTGATCGTGGTGACCCAATTGGCAGTCAGCGATCGGTCGGACCCGATGGTGGGGTGCCATTTTCCAACGATATCGACAATGGGGACATACCAGTCGATCTGCATTGGCGGTGGCTTGATCGACTGGCCGAAGTCTATCTGTATGTGGTAATCGAATACGTTGGCACTGACTTCTTCGGTAGTTACAGTAGCGGAGAAGTTTGCTTTTTCATCGATGGCACGAATGGAGTCTAGTGTGATTCGCTGGGGCGAGATTGTCGCGAGTGCTTGGCTCATGAAGTTCGGTTGTGTATGATCGTGGACTCTGTTTTCGTGCTAGTCTTGGGTGGGTGTAGTTACTGGGTAGACGGCCAGTCTTTCATATTCGCCCCAGTGTGCGTGGTCCATCTGGCGTAGCCCAATCCAGCCGTCGTGGTTCCATATTGGGCCGTTCGTTGTGCCGTCGTCTAGATATTCAAGGGCAAGTTGCCCATCAACATAGTAGCGGATTAATCCGTCTTTTTTGTAAATGCCTACGCGGTGAAATTCATCCGTTTCATCGTGTGAAATTGGGTCTTCCCCTGAGGCGACGAGTGCGAAGCCTTTGTTTTTTCTTAGGTTTGAGGCG
>JBNNDZ010000097.1:0-3786 GCA_050285865.1 Puniceicoccales bacterium | reverse complement strand
AGCAATCGGGTCTCGTCGCGTTCAGTCAACGCGGTATTGAGCGATATACGAAGCCGCCCCTCGCCAGCAGGCACGGTGGGAGGCCTCACAGCGCCAGCCTGAAAGCCAAACGACAGCAGAAAATTTGCCGCATCAAGTGTCCGCTGATTATCTCCAATAACAACCGGAATGATGGGCGAATCACCCGCCGGAGTCCCCTTGATTTGCTCGCGTAAACTACGCGAACGTGTATGCCAGTTTTCGCGGTCCGCAAAGGCCTCAATCAACGACACGGCAGCCCCAGCGGCAGCCGCACACGATGGCGCCAGGTAGGTGGAGTAAATGAACTCGCCCGCAAAATTAATGAAGAAATCACGGAGACTTGCTTTGCGAAACAAAGTAAACGCCCCCATCGATCCAAGTGCTTTGCCCAAGGTACCAACGTAAACATCCACCAAATCGGCAACATCGAATGCCTCGACCAGTCCACTGCCCTTGCGACCATACCAACCAAGTGCATGCGCCTCATCGACAATCCAGAAAAAGCCGTAGCGCGCCTTTAATTCCGCCATCTGTTTCAGGTCGGGATAATCGCCGTCCATCGAGAAAACTGATTCGGTCACCACGATCACTTCGCGCTCACCCGTAGCTTGTAAAAGCGATTCTAGATGGTTGAGGTCGAGGTGCCGATAACGCTGGAGTCGGGCCCCTGAGCGCAACAGACCACTAATCATGCTTTGATGAATCAGGCGATCGGCGAGGACTAGATCACCGGACCGCGGCAGCAGACTCAGCAGAGCCTGATTCGCACTGTGCCCGGTGTTCCACACCAATCCATATGGAAAACCGGCCCATGCGCAAAGCTGCTCCTCCAAGTCGCGATGCGCTGCCGTATAGCCGGAAATAAGTGGCGATGCCGATGCCGACGCGCCCCACTTGGCGAGTGCACGTTGCCCAGCGGCGATCACTTCCGGGTGCTGCGACATGCGCAGATAATCATTATTCGAAAGGTCAAGAACCGCGGAGGCATCACGCACTGTTAATGTCCGCGATAACCCCTCAGTCGCGCGAGTGGCCAATTGCTCCTCGGCACGCGACTCAATACTGCTCAGGCGGGTAACCATTGGGCCTCCTCGATTTCGATCTCATGACTGCCGAACGTCTGCGCCGCCCACAGTGGAAACGCAAGACCACGCAATGTAACACGGTTGATTTCTCTCACCGCCGCGTCCACATTCGGCGCGGATTGGTTTAGCCACCAGCCAGCATGGAGCCCCCTGCTCTCGGCGTAATGTGCGAGCAAACGCGCCTGGTTGATGCCGCCCAGGCGGTTCTCGACCACGAGCACCGTGTAGTCAGCATTGAGGCCCTGAGCGAAGTCCGCCCAATCGCGTGGAGACTCCCCCTCCTCCAGCGGCACCGCTAAACCACCAGCGCCCTCGACAATGCGCCAGTCGGCTTTTGGTCCGTTGTTGGTTTCGCGAAGGAGCGAATCGAAGTCCAACGTTTCGCCATCGCGCTTAGCGGCATCCACCGGCGCAATTGGTTGAGTAAAGCGCCTCAGTGTGCGGACACTTACTCTGCCCGGCAAAGCAACTTTCTTTCGCAAAGTCTCCTGAACAAACTCCACATCGCCCGCGCCGCCGGGAAGGACTCCCGTTTCCACCGGTTTAACCACATCGACGGAGAAGCCAGCAGCAGCCAGGGCCACCACAATACTTGCGGTGACCCAGGTTTTGCCGCTGCCAGTGTCATTGGCGCTGACGAAGATGGTTGGCATAAAAGGCTACGCCTTGGCGTCGGCCGCGTGGGCGTGTGCTTCGTCGTGGTTGTGATCGCATTCGCCGCCGCAGGCATGAGCCCAGTACCCGGCACCTTCTTCAAGATGCTCGGTGAAGGGATCTTCATCGTGACTGTGCTCGTGATCCGCCTTCGCGTGAATAGCGCGGGCGGCTTCGGGGTGCAACGAATGTAATCCAAGGCGGTCCAGCAACTGACGGTCATCCGTTTCATTCGGATTCTCGCAGGTTAGGAGCTTGTCACCCAGGAAGATGCTATTCGCCCCGGCGAGGTAGCACATGGCCTGCATCTCATCATTCATCTCCGTACGACCTGCCGACAAACGCACCATCGCCTTCGGCATGAGGATACGTGCGGTGGCGATCGTGCGGACAAACTCAATGCTATCGACGAACTTTTGCGCCGCCAGCGGTGTTCCCTTGACGGAAATCAGCGCATTGATCGGCACACTGTCCGGCTGCGGGTCCATGTCAGCCAGTTCCTTTAGCATTTTTAAGCGATCATCAATGGTTTCACCCATTCCGAGAATGCCACCCGAGCATACTTCCATCCCTGCCGCACGAACGTTGGCAATGGTTTGAAGGCGGTCATCATAGCTGCGCGTAGTGATGATCTTCGAGTAGTATTCGCGCGAGGTGTCCAAATTGTGATTATAAACATCGCAACCGGCTTCCTTCAGGCGCTTGGCCTGATCGGCATCCAGCATACCCAACGTGCAGCAGACTTCGAGACCCAGCTCTTTAACACCACTGACTGTTTCGATGATGTTGTCGAATTGCTTGTTGTTGTAAACCCGGCGCCAGGCGGCACCCATACAGAAACGCGTCGCCCCACCATCACGGGCCGCGTGCGCGTCTTTGAGGATGGTTGGCGTGTCCATGAGCACCTCCGGCTCGACGAAGGTCTTACTGTGCGCCGACTGCGGGCAGTAGGCGCAATCCTCCGGGCAACGGCCCGTTTTGATCGACTTGAGCGTACAAAGCTGCACACCGGCCGGGTCTTGATACTTGTGGTGAACCTGCTGCGCCCGGTAAATGAGCGAGGTGATGGGCAGGTTGTAGATGTCGCGTATTTCGTCGAGGGTCATGGTTTTATTAGATTAAAGTGAGCAAATTAAAAATTAAAGGTAAGCTTTGGCCTGCAGAGTTTGGATGAGGGCGGATATGAGGAAATCGATTTCTTCCGGAGAAATGATGAGCGGTGGAACGATGAGCAGGCTGTCGCCGAGGGCGCGAAGTAGGACGCCGCGTTCGCGCAGGGCGATGCAAAAATGCAGGCCTCGGCGCTCACTGGGATCGCCCGGAGGTAAATCCAATGCACTAGCAAGTCCACGCTGGCGCAGCTTGAAGGTCGCAGGCAGCTCGGCGCGGAGGTCGCGGTAAAATTGGTTAAAGGCGCTGATGGTGGTTGCGAGCTGGCCGGACTCGATCATCGCTTCAAGCTTCTCAACGGATTTCTGTGCGACGACGCAGCCGAGCGGATTTCCCGTAAAGGTGTGCCCGTGAAAAAACGCTTTGTATTCACCAAAGTCGCCGAGAAAGGCTTCGTAGATTTCCTCACTCGTTACCGTGGCAGCGAGCGGCAGGTAACCCGCGGTCAGGCCTTTAGCGAGGCAGTAGAAATCCGGTGTCACGCCTTCGGCCTCACCCACAAGCATCGGACCACAGCGTCCAAAACCGACGAACACCTCGTCCAAAATCAAGTGCACTCCCTGAGCGCGGCAGCGTTCTGAAACAGCCTTGATAAATCCCCGCGGCATTAAGCGCATCCCCCCGGCCCCCTGCACCCAGGGTTCCAGAATCACCGTGGCGACCTCGTCGCCAAATGCCGCGAAATGTGCATCCAGCGCCGCCAGCGAAACACCCATGTTTTCGGATAACACTTCACCGCCGAACTCGTCACAAGTCGGCGCGGGAATCCGCTCAACGGGAAATTTCCACGGATCGAATCGCGCATGAAAAATCCCACAATCGCCAACGGACATCGTCCCAAAAGTATCGCCATGGT
>JBNNDZ010000096.1:0-3306 GCA_050285865.1 Puniceicoccales bacterium | reverse complement strand
TCTTCCGATCTGTTCAAACAGACGGGCGGTTGTCTGGGGATCGATGAATGCCTGACCGCGGAGATTGAGCTCATTGATCGCGAGCACGTCACGCGGTTCATGGCGTGTATAATAGTCGCGCAGGCCGTCGCGTGAATCCGTGCGGTCGCCCCAAACCATTGGAATGAACTCCATTTCCGCTGCGTCCGGCGCTTGATTGATGTCATTGAAATGCCAGGTGTAATACCAGGAAATTCCCGGAGCGAGCGCCATGAAATCCGCGTCGGAAATTTCGTTGATGCATACCCCGCGCTTGTTGCTTTTGACGGGCTTATCGCAATCGACGATACGGATTTCGTCCGCAGCCAGCGGGCACGCGAGAATTGTAAGCAAGGGCAGGGCGGCAAAGAATGAACTTGGCTTCATCAGTGAGGGGGTTGGTCGCGTCGGTCTTGTCTTCTACTTCTGTGGTGCGACATTCTCTCTGCTGAATTTGTCTCAAGTGCAATTTAATGCAACTATATTCTTGCGTTTTGATTCAATTGGCGGTGTTCTTGGGTTTTCTTTAGTGATATCTCAGTCGTAAGCATTTGCATGTTTTTTTGCCGCAATCGTTCGCGATAAGTCCGATCGGAAGTGTCATTCGCGCATTTCCAGTCTTCGAATGTTCGTCGGTAAAAATCATTCTGAAGCTTTACGAATTGCTATTCTATCCTTACTTTATCGATTTCCGGCAAAGGCATTTGTCCGTCCAACCCCATTCGTTGCAATATCATGGAAAATACCGAAGACGCTCAATCCGCTGTCGCGACTGACGGCGATGATAATATGGTGGCGGCCGTTGAATCCGTCCAACAGGCTTGCGATGCGATCCGCGCTGAAATTGGCAAGGTGATCGTTGGTCAAGAGCAGGTCGTGGAGGAGATTCTGATCTCAATTTTTACCCGCAGCCACGCGCTGCTCGTTGGCGTGCCGGGCTTGGCGAAAACCCTGCTCATTTCGACTGTCGCCAAGACGCTGCAAATGTCGTTCAAGCGCATTCAGTTTACCCCGGACCTGATGCCCAGTGATATCACGGGCACGGAAATGATTTTTCAGGACCCGGCGACGAACGAGCGCACGTTCAAGTTCATGAAGGGCCCGCTGTTTGCGAACGTGGTTTTGGCAGACGAAATTAACCGCACGCCGCCCAAGACGCAGGCCGCTTTGCTTGAAGCCATGCAGGAACGCTCGGTGACCGTGGGTGGCGAAACTCGGGCGTTGCCCAAACCGTTCTTCGTGCTCGCGACGCAGAACCCGCTTGAGCAGGAGTGCACATATCCGCTGCCCGTAGCGCAGCTGGACCGTTTCCTGTTTCTCATCTCGGTCGGTTATCCGACGGCGGAAGATGAGGTGGAAATCATGAACCGCGGCCTCGGTGGATCGGCGGGTGAGCCCCAACCGGTGCTTGGCGTGGAAGACGTTATTCAGGCGCAGGAGATCGTAAAAATGATTCCAGTGCCCGAGCAGATTGTCCGTTACGCCGCGGCGTTGGCGCGTGCCACACGACCGAAAGAGGAGGGTGCTGCCGAGTGCGCGAAGAAATGGCTAGCCTTTGGTGCCGGGCCGCGTGCGAGCTTGAGTCTGGTTTCCGCCGCCCGCGCGCATGCGCTCCTGCGGGGACGCACGTATGTGGACGCCGTGGACGTGCAGGCGGTTGCGCCGTCGATTCTGCGTCACCGCATCGCAACGAATTTCGTGGCTCAAGGCGAAGGCGTGACGACCGACGACGTGGTCAATGAGCTGATGCAGACCCTTTCGCCCAACCAGGATTTCTCCGCCGCCCGGTAATCCCGCGCCCCCATGTCTTCCGACGCCCCTGACGGAAACCTCATCGATCCAGATGCCTTCAAGCGCGCGAGCGCATTGGGCATGCTGGCGCGTAAAATCGTGGAAGGATACAAGGTCGGTGAACACCGTTCGCCGCTCAAAGGCTTTGCGATTGAGTTCGCGCAGCACCGTGAATACTCGCCCGGAGACGATACGCGTCACCTCGACTGGAAGATGTTCGGTCGGTCGGAAAAGCTGTTCATTAAACAGTATGAGCAGGACACGAATTTCACTGCCACGGTGATGCTTGATTGCAGTCGTTCGATGAATTTCGGTTCGGGCGAGGTTACGAAGTTTAATTATGCCAAACTGGTTGCCGCAGCACTTAGTCACGCGGTCTTGCTTCAGCGCGACGCCGTTTCGCTGGGCTTCCTCGCCGGTGGTCAGCCGAACCTGATCCCCCGTGTGGATACGCCGGGGCGCATGCCGCACTTGATGAACCTACTGGCCGATGCTGAGGCGACGGGTGATGCCGACCTGGGCGCGGACCTGGCCAAGGTTTCGCCCGCGATCAAGCCGCGCTCCATTGTCGTTATCCTGAGCGATTTGCTGGGCGACGAGCAGTCGTTTATCCGTGCGATTCAACGCTTCCAGCATACCAAGACCGAGGTGATCGTTTTCCACGTTCTCGACCACGCGGAACTTACTTTGCCATACAAAGATAAAGTCCGCTTCGAGGGGCTGGAGGGCGAAATGCCGATCATCACTCACCCTGAGGAATTCGCCGAAGCCTATCGTGAGGAAGTCGAAGCCTTTTGCAAGCGACTGCGCATTGCCTGCGAAAGCCATGACGCGCACTACGTGTTGGCGGATACCTCTAAGTCGGTCGGCGAATTGATCGGCGGCTATTTGATTTTCCGTCAGCGCACCCATCGTTGAGTTACCCATGCAGTTTTTATCGCCGTTATATTTATGGGGTGCCCTCGCAATCGCCGCACCGATCTTGATCCACCTGATCAAGCATCGGAAGGTGCAGGTGGTGCCTTGGGCTGCGCACCGCTTTTTGGTGCAGGCGGTCAAGCGGTTGCAAAAGCGCAAGCGGCTCAATGAAATCCTGCTGCTGATTATGCGCTGTCTGTTGTTCCTGTTGTTGGCGCTGCTGTTTGCGCGGCCATTTTTTCCGGGCGACGAAACGGCGGCCGCCACAAGCAGCGAGCCGACCATGCTGCTGATCGATGTATCCGCAAGCATGGGCTACTCCGACGGCTTGCGTTCGCGTTTGGAACAGGCGGTCGACCACGCTGAGCAAACCTTGTCGTCGGTCGGGAGTAATGCGCCGGTTGGGCTGGTGCTGTTTTCCGACCGTGCGACACCGGTTGTTTCGCCGCCGACGGATGACCACGCCGTCGTCCATAGTGAGTTGTCCCGCGTCATGGTGACGCCGAGCGGTTCAAATCTCGAAGCCGGTCTATCGGCGGCACTGAGTGGATTGGAAAGCTTAGGCGGCGGGCGTATCAT
>JBNNDZ010000095.1:0-4031 GCA_050285865.1 Puniceicoccales bacterium | reverse complement strand
GCCAATGCCGATGCAAAGCAGGTGTTCGAACTTGCCGTTTGCCCCCGTGATCTCGCCGCCGTGGATCTTGCCCGCGAAGGCTTTGATCTTTTCCAGAGTGGAGGCGATTTCTTCCTGCAGGTCTGGTGTGGGAGCGAGCTTGGCGTCGCGCAGCCAGTAGTGGCCGACCATCCGGTTTTCGTCCGGATTGGCAATCGCGCCGCCTTCCAAGGCTTCCATATCCGCGATCGCTTTCTCGATCTTCGGTTGCATGGACTCCAGGTAGTCGTCGGCAAAATTCATTCGGCTGATATCCAGCGCGAAATCGAGTGAATCAACGTAAAGGTAGTGGTTTTTGAATCGTTCCCAAGACATGGCGTGTTTCATCTAGGCCAAGCTGACCTATCGGGGCAAGGCGATATCTGTAAATTATCGCTCGAAAGGGGATTTTTCACCGCTTTGGAAAAAACAATTGTCACGACGGGCCTTGGCGCGTGTCGTAACGGTTTCCCTTTACCCGATCATGAACGACCGAATTTCTCAGGCTTTTGCGCGCGGACGCGAGGAGAACCGTGCCCTGTTTGTCGCCTACCTTTGTGCGGGCGATCCCACCTTTGATGCATCGCTGGCTGCATGCCGCACGATGATTGAAGCCGGAGTGGACGTCCTGGAACTCGGTGCCCCGTTCTCCGATCCGCTCGCCGACGGCCTGACCAATCAACTGGCCGCACAGCGCGCGTTGGAAAGCGGCATGACGCAGGCCAAGGTTTTGGAGCTGGTTAAAGCGATCCGTGAATTCAGCGACGTGCCGATCGTGCTCTATACCTATTACAATCTCGTCTTTTCGCCGGGTGAGGACGCCTACGCTCAGCGCGCGGCAGAAGCGGGTGTGGATGGTTTTCTCGTCCTTGACTTGCCACCCGAGGAGGCAGCGAGCTGGATGAGCACTTGCGAAAAGCACGGCCTGAAGACCGTCTTCATTGTTGCGCCGACCACACCGGCTGAGCGCATTAAAAAGATTTCTGACGCCGCAACGGGCTTCCTCTATTACGTTTCGCGGACGGGTGTTACAGGTGAGCGCGCCGACATGGCTGCCGATCTGTCCGAGCAAATGAGCCACATTCGCGCGCAAACGGACAAGCCGGTTGTCGTTGGCTTCGGCGTATCGCGTCCCGAGCACGTGAAGTCCGTCGCGAGTTGCGCGGACGGCGTGGTCGTGGGCAGTGCGTTGGTCAACTGCCTGGCCACCGATCAGGATAAGCCCGATTTGGCCGTCGCCAGCCTGCGCCTTAAGGCCGATGAGCTGATCGGGGCACTTCGGTAGGGGCTGACGCCAAACGCCTACTGATGCCGCCCGGGAGGGCCGGGGAGTTTTACGCTGGGCTTTTGACCGCTGCTTTCGCCGTTGTCATTGACTTCGCCCGTGCCTTCGGGGTTGGCGACCGTGGCGTTGTTGGGGTCGGGGCTCGCGGTGGTGGCAGGTGTTTCGGCGGCAGTGGCATTTTTGCCGTTCGCAGCGGCGACTTGCGGGTGCGTGGCCTGTGAGTTGAGCAGTGCGGTGGTGTCGGGTAGATCGATGGTGGGCGACCATTTGGCCCAGTCGTCTTCGGGGTCATCAAAGAGCTTGAAGACGGCACCGTCCTGCACTTCGCCGCCCATCGCATCGTTATCCGGTGTGGCAAAGGCAACACCCCCGGTGAGTAACGAGCTGAGGGACTCGGTCTTGATCTTGGCTCCGCCGAAGAGGCTGAGGTCCATACCGATGCCCGATGCGTTCCAGAAGCGCGTGTTGGTGCGGATCAACGGAGCGTAGTCCTCCTTGATGTGGACGTGGGCGTGAACACTGCGCGCATCGCTGGCGAGTGATACCTGATCCACTTCGCCGACTTGGAATTCGCGGTAGTAAATGGGGTCGCCGTCTTTGAGCGAGCCGAGCTTTTCGGCCTGCAGAATGATGTTTAAGCCGGGCTCGTTGGGGCCGGCGGCGGGTTGTTCGGGCAGGCCGGTGAATTCGGTTTGTGGCGTTTGGCCGTCTCCGGGCTCCACGCCGATGTAAGGCCCACTCAGCAAAGTATCGAGACCACGGATGCCACCAATGCCGATTTCGGGGCGCACGACCCAGTAGGCCGCGCCTTGAGTTGCCAGGCCATCGGCGGACTTATCCAGCCGTGCGGTGACGACGACCTGAGAGAGCTTTTCGTCGAGTGACACGCTTTTGACGATGCCGACTTGGACCCCGAGGTATTGGATTTCTGTCTTGCCCGCAACGAGGCCGGAGCCGTCCTTGAAGGTGATTTCAATTTCCTCGCCGCGCTTGGTGTAGGTATCGTAGATCAGGTAGCCCGCGATCGCCAGGGCGATGAGGGGCACGATCCAGATGATCGAAAATCCGGTTTTCTCAGCGACAATTACGTCGGGCAAATGGTCCTTGGATTCGTTACTCATGGTCAGTGTGGTGCTTCGGCCCGGTCCCAGATGACACGGGCGTCAAAATATTCGGCGGCAAACATGGTGACGACCACCACTGCGGCAAAGAACACCGCGCCAATGCCGGGAGAGATGGTGGCGACCTGTCCAAGGTTCACTACCGCGACGAGGATGGACAAGAGGAAAACGTCGAGCATCGACCAGCGGCCAATTGCCTCGACAATGCGAAATACGCGGGTGCGGTCGCGGGTGTGGGTGCGTTTGCCGCGTTGGGCGGTGATCAGCAGGTAGCTCAGGGCGATGAGCTTCATTAGCGGGATGGCGATACTGGCGCAGAATACGAGCAGGCCAATCGCCCACATGCCGCTTTGAAACAGCTCGATGACGCCGGTCAGGATGGTGTCCGACTCGGTGGCACCCATGGTGTCGATCACCATGATTGGGAAATAATTTGCCGGGATGTAGAGGATGAATCCAGTGATGACGAGTGCCCACGCCCGTGCGAATGATTTGTGGATCCGACTTTCCATCGGAGCGCCGCAGGTGGGGCAGGTGAGGCGATGGCCGCGCTTGGCATCGCCCACGCGGGCAAGTTGACCACAGGAAAGGCATGAGATGAGTCCACTGCGTCGGGCCGTTGGGCGTTGGCGGCTCATCGTTTTGCGCCTTCCTCCTTGGCTTTGGCGAAGCGTCGCCAGGTTTGGTGGGGGTCGAAGCTAGTGGTGGCCAAGAGCGAGCACAATAGGACGGCGGCAAGGCAATACAGGCCAGTGCGTGCGTGGAGATCGGCCAGGTCGGCCAGTTTCACAAAAGCAACCAGGCAGGCGAGGATGTAGACATCGACCATCGACCAGCGGTATAGCGCCTGCGCGAGCCGCAGTGTAATCGCGAAATCCCGCGGGTAGCGGCGCAGTTTGTCGCACAGAGAAATGTAGGCCAGCGCGGCCATGAACACCACCGGGAAAAGGATACTGGTCAACAGCACCAACAACCCGACAAGTGGGAAAGCAAGGCCGCTGTTGAGCAGGTCCAGGGGGCCGGTAATAAGCTGGTTCTGGTCCTTGATGCCGTAGGACGACAGCATGACCAAGGGAAAAGCGTTGGCCGGGATGAACAGGATTAGCCCTGCCAGTGACCAGGCCAGGGTATGCTCCGTTCCATGACGCGAGCGCTTGTAGAGCGTTTGTCCGCAAGACGAACACAAGGCCTGCCCGGGTCGAATCGACTCCGGGGTGCGGTGCAGCGTATCGCAGGACGGGCAGGCGACCAACTCGCGGCGATCAATTGCGTCGGTGCCAACGGACATAATGCGACGATTACCCGGCGCGTGCCCTTTGGCAATGATTAGATTAACGCCTTGGCGCTATTGCTTTTCTTTATCGAACGCCGCGTCGAAGGCGACATCGCTGACCGGGAAGTCGACGCTGCGGACGAATTCCGCCGCTTCCGCTGCGCCGTGGAAACGGTCCATGCGGATGTCTTCCCATTCGACGGAGAGCGGGCCCTTGTAGCCAATGTCGTTGAGCGCGACGATGATGTCCTCAAACATGATGTCGCCGTGGCCAAGCGAACGGAAATCCCAGTAGCGGCGGTGGTCGCCGAATTCAGTATGTCCACCGAAGACG
>JBNNDZ010000094.1:0-2577 GCA_050285865.1 Puniceicoccales bacterium | reverse complement strand
ACCAATACGGTCGCTTGCGGTTCCACGTTCAGGGTTCAGCCGGTGTGGTCGATTTCCAAGTCGACAACATCAACATCGCGGCAGTTCCTGAACCGCGCACCTACGCACTCTTTGGTGGTTCAACCGTTCTATTTTTCGCTTTCCTACGTCGCCGGTTTTTGAAGTCCTGAGTCGCGCACACAACTTGTACAAGAGAAGCCGCAGAGTCCCCCTTCGCGGCTTTTCTTAATATTAGAGGTAAGCTTTCACTGCGGCAAAGCATGCCCGTCGCACGCCTTCAGCATTCCCGAACGCTGCCTCAGCAAATACGAATAGCTTGATCCCACTGAGTCGGGTATACTCCGGGCATGAAAACCTGCCTGGCCCGAATCCTCCGCCGTCTGCCCACAATTAAACTATTCGTCGGGCCACGATTGCCAGCGGGGCGAAAGCTGTATATAAATGGGAAAATTATTCAGCTATGAGCCTCGACCTGCATCAGTTGCGCACGTTCTGCGTCGTCGCGGAGGAAGAAAATCTGTCCCGCGCCGCCGAGCGCCTCTATCTGAGTGCGCCCTCGGTCAGCGCGCATATCAAGGCGTTGGAGGAAGAACTTGGCGTCGCGTTGTTCAGCCGTTCGCCACGCGGGATGACCCTCACCACTGCCGGGGCGGAATTGTGGGACGAAGCCAATAAGGTCCTCCAGAGCGTCAATGCGTTGTGTCGCAAAGCCAGCGAACTCAGTGGTGGCGGTCAAGGTGTGCTCCGCATCGGCCTGAACAATCCGCCCGAGCTCCTGCGCATGGACAAGCTCATCATGGCGCTCGCGTCCGAGTTCCCTGCCCTGCGCTTCGAATGCCGGGTGGACACCAGCCGGGAAAATTTACAACGCATTCGCCGCGACGAAATTGACATTGGCTTTTTCGAGTCCGACACGCCTCAGCTCGACCTCACCACCCGCTGCCTTGGCACCCACCGCATTTTGCTCATCGGCCCCAGGGAATGGGAGGACCGCCTACAGGGCGTGAGCCCTGTTCAACTACAAGAGTTCCCCTGGGTTTTCGTCGACGACGGTTGCTCACTTTACCAATTCGCTCACCGCTGGAGTCGTGAACACGGTTTCGTCATTGAGCCACGCATTCAAAGCTATTGCGATGACCGCACGGCCATCACCTATGCCGCAAGTGGCCTGGGGCTGACGATTGTCTCCGAGGAAAGCCTTCGTCGCTCCGGCTATCGCGACGAAATCATTATCCTGCCGCAGATTTCGGGCGAGCTGCCGCTCTACCTCGGCTGCCTCAAATCACGCGAAAGCGATACCCTCGTCGGTGCCGCCCTTCGTGAAGCCGAACGCATCTGGGAAAACATTTCGTTGAGCAGCGCCGTAACGGCGTAGCCAATAACCAATGACAAAGCCCCGGCCATTACTGACCGGGGCTTTTCACTACTACTATGCTACTGCTATTACTGATTCTTGCTTTAACTCACCGTTTTCGACGGTGAAACTGATTTGATCGCCGTCGCCGATGCCTCCCGCGATCAAGCTGCGGGCCAACTGCGTTTCCACACGTTTCTGCAGGAAGCGCTTCAGCGGTCGGGCACCATAGACCGGATCGTAGCCGCGCTCGGCCACCCACTCACGGGCTTTGTGATCCAAAGTAACCGTGACGCGGCGGTCTTCGAGGCGCTTGTTTAAGTCGGCCATCAAGAGGTCCACGATGCGCGTGATCTCTTCCAGCTTGAGCGGTTTGAACAGGATGATGTCGTCGATGCGGTTCAGGAATTCCGGGCGGAATCCGGCGCGCAGCTCCGTCATCACCGATTCGCGCACGCTCTCGGGGATCTCGCTGCCGGAGACGCCCTCGATGAGGTAGCGGCTGCCGACGTTGGAGGTCATGATGATCACGGTGTTCTTAAAGTTCACCACGTGACCCTGGCTGTCGGTAATGCGACCGTCGTCGAGGATCTGAAGCAGCACGTTGAAGACGTCCGGGTGGGCCTTTTCGATTTCGTCGAACAGCACCACCGAATACGGCTTACGGCGCACGGCTTCGGACAGCTGACCGCCCTCATCGTAACCGACATACCCGGGAGGTGCGCCGATCAGGCGAGCCACGCTGTGCTTCTCCATGTATTCGCTCATGTCGATGCGCACGATGTTGTCCTCGGTGTCAAAGAGCGACTCCGCCAAGGTCTTCGCGAGCTCGGTTTTACCGACGCCCGTCGGGCCCAGGAAGAGGAACGAACCAATCGGCCGACGCGGGTCTTTAATCCCCGAACGCGCGCGCAGAATCGCTTCGCTGACGAGTGTCACCGCTTCGTCCTGGCCAACCACGCGGTCGTGCAAAACGTTCTCGAGATTGAGCAGCTTGTCGCGCTCGCCTTCGACCAGACGCGTGACCGGGATACCCGTCCAGCGCGCCACACTCTCGGCGATCTCTTCCGGGGAAACTTCCTCGCGCACGAGGCTGTCACCCTTCTCGGCTTGCTTGTGCTCCTTGGCCTCAAGGTCCTTCAGCTGTTGCTCCAACTGAGGCAGGCGGCCATGACGCAGCTCGGCGAGCTTTTGCAGGTCGTAAACCCGCTCAGCTTCGGCCA
>JBNNDZ010000093.1:0-2723 GCA_050285865.1 Puniceicoccales bacterium | reverse complement strand
CCACTTTTTGCCCAGCGCCGCGATGGTCGCCGTCGAGCATGTGGAGAAAGTGCGCGTCAACCCCGGCAACTACGCGGACAAGAAAAAGTTCGCCGTGACCGAATACAGCGACGCCGCCTATCAGGAAGAGCTGGAGCGCCTGCACGATGCATTTACTCCGCTTGTGCTCCGCGCCAAAGAGCTGGGCCGTGCACTGCGCATCGGCACGAACCACGGCTCGCTTTCAGACCGCCTGATGAACCGTTACGGGGACACACCACTGGGCATGGTGGAGTCCGCCCTGGAGTTTATTCGCATCGCCGAAAGCCACGGCTTCCACGACATGATTTTGTCGATGAAGGCAAGTAACCCGAAGGTCATGATTCAGGCCTATCGCCTTGCCGTGGAGAAGATGAATTTAGAAGGCATGGCCTACCCGCTCCACCTCGGCGTGACCGAGGCCGGCGAAGGCGAAGACGCCCGCATCAAAAGCGCGGTAGGCATCGGTGCCCTGCTTTACGATGGCCTCGGCGACACCGTCCGCGTGTCCCTTACCGAGGACCCATGGTATGAGATTCCGGTTTGCCAGGAACTCGTAAAGCGCGCGCATGCCCACTGGGAGCAGTGTGCGGAGTTACCCGAGAGCGACCGCCGCGAAGGCTTCGCCGACTTCTACGAATACAAGCGCCGGGAAATCATCGACCTGTCATTCGGCGAAGATGCTCCGCTCGGCCCGCTGGAGCCGCCGCGCGTCATCACCCGCACCAGTCACCCACTCAGCGAGCACACGCAGATCGTCAAGGAAGTCCTCGACGTGAACCGCAAATTCAAAGACGCCCGCGTCGAAGGCTTGCTGGTGAAAGTGACCGGCGACGAAGACCTAGCCCACCTTGCTCAGTTGGGTAAAGTCCTTGCACCGGCCATCGAGGCCATCGTGGTGGACGGCATTCAAAACGTCTCCCCGGAGTCACTTGGTGCCTTTGAGTGGACCCCTCGCCTGCGCTGGATGCTGGTCGGCAAATACAACGACGATCAACTTGAGTGCCTCAAGGGCTCAGTGGAATTCGTCCGTAGCCAGAACCTACTCCTCGCGTTCGACACCAACTCACACCAGGTCCACGCGTGGAAGGACACGCTCAAGGAACTCGGCCACGAGAACCTCGTTTTCACCCGCACGGGCGTCCCCTCCGACACGCATCCGACCGGTGCCTACCGCGCCCTCGGTGACACGCTCAAGGAAATCGGCAGTAAGGCCCCGCTGTGGATCCGGGTTACCGGCGAAATGCAGGTATTGGAGGAAACCGGCTTTGGCAATCAGCTACTGGAAGCCTCGATGGTTGCTGGCAGCCTGTTCGTCGATGGTCTCGGCGACCTGGTTTCCATCGAAAACGTGGACGGCTTTGATCAGTCTACGGCCCTCGCCTACAATTTGCTTCAGGCCGCCCGCATGCGCGCCACGAAGACGGAATACGTCGCCTGCCCGAGCTGTGGCCGCACCCTGTTCGACCTCCAGGAGGTCACGCAGATGATCAAGTCCCGCACCGGCCACCTCAAGGGTGTCACGATCGCCGTCATGGGCTGTATCGTCAATGGCCCGGGCGAAATGGCGGATGCGGACTTCGGCTATGTCGGCGGTGCCCCGGGCAAGATTAACCTCTACGTCGGCAAGGAGTGCGTGAAGTTCAACATTCCCGAAACCGAAGCCCTCGACCGCCTCGTGGACCTCATTTCCGAGCACGGCAAATGGGTGGAACCCGAGGTCATCGAAGCCGAGCCCGTCGAGGCCTAATACGAGTTCTCTCTTGTATTCGCTCCTTAAGGTGGAGCCCGGTGTCCCCACCGGGCTTTGCGTTTGCTTGAGCGGGACTACCGAGCCCGCAATCTATGAACCGGTTTTCACCGTCGCGACAGTCGCCTAACCGGCGATTAAATTGCGACGCCAACCATCGATAACCGGACGGAATTCCTCGTTAAAAATCTCGTTGGTATCAGGCTTGGGCAGGCCGGCAAAAACGCCCCAATACTCGGTGTGCTCGACGTTGGCACCGGGCGGAAGACTGGTGAGCGCGCCAAGGGTTTCCAGCTCGATCATGGCATCATTAAAGAACATTTCGTAAACCGAACCGAAGTCCGGGTGGCTCTTGCGGAAGTCAAACGCGGCCGCCTTGACGAAGGTTCCGGCCTCCTGCCAATACGCGCCCCAACCGGGATAGCTCGTGATGCCGAGCTTCTGCGGGACTTTCGCCATGCTCGTATCCACGCCGATGTAGTCGCGGTGGAAAATCCATTCGGGCCGGGAAAAATCAGTATAGCTCCACGGCACGAGCGAATAAGTCGGCAAAAGGTCCGCCGGGTGCTGTCCTTTTGGCGGCAGCGGCAGCGTCGCGTAACCACCGGTTTCCAGCACGGTAAGAGCCCACGGTGCCAATTGCACGGCCCACTGCAGGGTGTTGCGGAGACGATGAGTGACCTTAAACGTTTCCTCGCCGAGGGCGACGATTTGGATCGATTTCACAATGCCGGACGGGTCCGGCCCCGGCGCTTCCAGGTGCAGTTCCTTGCCCTCATCGAGCTCGCTGATTTTAATCGCGGTGTTATCCGGATCGTAGCTGCGGGGATCGGCTTCCGGCGAGTGCCAAAGACGGTGCCCGCCACGTAAATGCCACTCCGTCTCCCCGAATCCACCGCGTTCAGCTTTCACGCTATGAAAGAGGTTCGCACCGCCATCAACCACGCAGGAAACC
>JBNNDZ010000092.1:0-6452 GCA_050285865.1 Puniceicoccales bacterium | reverse complement strand
AAGTCGCCTTGGGGACTGCCTTGGAAAACATGCGATCGAAGTCTTCCCGACGAACAAAAAGCTCGTTATTGGGGGTCGTATTTCGGAGAGGTGCTCACGATGGGAACAATTTATCCAGCCTACAGGCGGGATTTGGGCCGTCCATGGGCTTGCGGACATTTGCCTAAAAAGTTGTCCAAAAACAGGGAGTTTTTCGAGACTCGACGGTTTTTGTTGAGACTGGATGAGACTCGGCCTCTTGTAACAGTTGGGCTGCCATCCCTCTGTTTATGTGGTTTTCCGCGTAAATTAGTTGGTCGGGGCGGAGGGATTCGAACCCCCGACCCTCTGCTCCCAAAGCAGATGCGCTAGCCAGGCTGCGCTACGCCCCGATCAAACGAATGGTGGAATATGGGTGAGCTTGCGGTGGTGTGCAAGTAGAAATTACCCGCTAAAAGTGGTTTGTTTGGATTCACTGAATTGGCCCTTTTGCCGGTGAATGGTTTGACCGGTTTGTTTTTGGGCAGGATGGTGCAGTGAGCTTGTTTTGAAAAATGAAAGCCCCGGAGTCGTTGGGCCTCCGGGGCCGTTTTAGATGAGCTTCATGATGCGGTCAGTCATGCCCTGGCCATCTCCAACGAAGATTTGCAGGTTGGACTTTTCCACGATCTTTTCGAGGGACTCAAGTTCACGCAGTCGGAGGAGGGTCGGGTTTTGCTCAATCAGCTTTGCGGTATTCAACTGACTGCGCATTGCCGCGGTTTCCTCACGACGCTTGATGACGTTGGCCTGGGCGGCCTTTTCGGCTTCGATGACTTGGTTGAGGAGCTCCTTCATGTCACCCGGAAGGATGACGTCGCGGATGCCCATGCCCATGACTTCGAGGCCGTAAGTGGCAGCCTTTTGGCGGATGGACGCGAATGCTTCGGCGGCAACTGCGCTCTTGTCAGAGAGCAGGGCGTCGAGCGTGCGGCCACCGACTTCCGCGCGGATAATCAGCTGGAGTTCGCGGTAAAGCGCCTGTTCGACGTTTTCCACGGTTTCCGCTGCCTTTCGGATATCCGTTATGCGGTAAGTTAGGACGGCGTTGAGGCGAAGCGTAACCTTGTCTGCGGTCATGATGTCCTGTCCGGATACGTCGAGGACCTTTTCGCGCAGATCGAAGGAACGCATTCGCGCCACCCCGGTGTTCTTCCAGAACGCGTAGCGTCCCGGACCGGCTTCGCGCTTCAGGGCGCCCTTCACGTAGATGAGGCCGGCGTGGTCCTCATCGACTTCGAACACGTGGAGGAATCGCTTCGCGTCCGCGTGCTGAAGAATCGTGTCGGCGTTTTCGTGCGTGAACTCGATTTCGCGGATGTCCACGATTTCGATGCGCACGTTGATGACAGTCGTCCAGTAAGCATAGAGGCCGGAGCCAAGGATGCCTTCGAAACGACCATCGAGCCACACGAGGGCGCGCTGGTTGTCGTTCAGGTCGACGAACGCAACGTTCTCGCCAAGCTTTTCTGATGCGCGAAGCTGACGCAGTTGTGCAACCGGGATGCTAATCCACGGCGCGTCCTGCCTCAGCTTGATCACTTGCGTGCGCATTCGCGGATCGAAGATCCATTTGTCGCCCGGAGTCAGAAGCTTCACGAATTGACCGTTGCGAAACACCAGACCGTAGTGCTCGTACGGCACATGTATTTGCTTAATCAGTATCATGATGATTGGTTTCTTGGGTTTTGGTTGATGGAGCGGCGGAGGCTGGCGACCATTGAATTGTGTGATTCGCTGACATCCAGATTTCCGGCCCTCCGAGAAAAAATGGGCCCGCGGGGAGCCGACGTTGGATTCGGCCACGCGGCAAGGACGCGGGGCGGCGCTTGAGGGAACGAGGCGACGCAGCCTTGGCGTGACAAATACTTTGCAACGAAGAGTTGCTCTGCATGGCAAAGTGAATTGCACATGCGAGGTCTGCGCTGCGCGTAAATGTCATCGCTTTGGCTGCGCCACGACGAGGCCGGTATCCACGCCGCCGCTAGCGTTTGCTGCGCTTGCGTGTCCGGTGGCGAAATGCTTGCGCAAATTCACGACCGGGGCAGGGCGTCGTCCTTCGACGGGCTCCCCTTGGGCTTTTAGGTGACGCTTACGCGCCGTTGCTAGCGGCGATTTTTATGCCTTCGCCTTGGCCTTGTCGTTGCAAGCGGGATTCGAACCCGCGTACTCATCATTATCAGTGATGTGCGTTATCCTGGCTACGCTATTGCTTTGATTACTGTTCGGGACTTGAACCCGACACACTCGGTGTTTGAGACCGATGCTCTACCTTGCTGAGCTAACAGTTCACATTTCCCCGTCGTTTTAGACTGCCGAGGCGGAACGGCGGACCCGCAATCCCGCTATGGCTCGGGAGGGGCCCGCCGCCGCCGACTCGACGAAGAAATTGTTGATGGGGATACGCTGCTGTCTGAGGTACACTGCTATGTTTAAAAAATTAAGCCGCCGGCCCAGCATTCTCCGTATCCTAACAGAGGCCATTTCCTGGTGATTTGCTGACCGGCGGCGCTTTCCTAAAGGAAGTCGTTTCTTGGCGTTCGGTTGATTGTAAACGCTGGAGACGGGGTTGTGGATTATTGACTGACGAGGTTATTATAATCAGCGCTTGGTAGCTGCTTTGATGGATCGCGCCAGTTCCTACCAACACGCGCACGTCATTGAAATCATGGAGGGGGTGTATCGGTATCAATGAGGGATGCCCACTCGTCCCTCTCGCGATGTCCGGGAATGGCCGGCAAGGCGGATTGGACGCCATTTACGTGACGTTTCACCTTGCTTGGTTGGCGGCAAGGGCGCCGTTGAACTGTGCGCGTGTTGGTAAACAAAAAGCCCGAGTGCGGATTGGTGTGGCGACTCGGGCTTCAAAAACATTTTTTCGATCATAGCGGTTACTCCGTGGTTAATCGATTTCCGCAGTATCGCGGATGTTTGGGTGAAGCGCTTCCCGTCGCCATCATGCCGGAGCCATCCGATTCATTCGGATTTGTCTGCTGCCAGAATGACTGGCGGCAGGCGGGGCTGATGCAGATGTGATTTATGAATGGCATGACGATTGATTGAAAGTGTTGCCGAGGAAATTGAAGTGGTGGGGGAGGGTTGTCAAATTAAAATATCAAAATATATAAAATTTAAATAACATGTATTATACAGGGCAGGCTCCGCCCGTGGCGCTGACTCGTCGTGGGAGCGACGTGCCAACGCCTGGCAGAGGCGCAAAAAAAGCCCGGAAGCGGCAGTGCGCGTTCCGGGCTTTTTTGAAAATCTAATGGCGTTTTGCTTTATCGATCAGTCAGTGATGTAGATTGCAGTTTACGCACATGTCGACCCAACCCGGGTGCGCGGACATTGCCGCAGGATTGCTGGCTCATGGAGAAGCCATCCTCGCGGAACATTTGGATCCAGCTGTGGGTTGGTTGGTACATGTTTGGTAGTGAGTGAGACGTCTTAACTTGGTTCAAATTGCCGATTGGTCAACGTTGAAGGGCTAAATATAGCCTGAAACGGGCCAAATACATCGTTGTAACAAAGTGCCCTAAAATTCGGACAACGCAAATAGGGGCAAACATGCGGCTTGATTTACGGGGCGGGCATGCTCTACCGTAATCCCTTATGGCGTCATTTGACCCGGAACTTTCCTCGTTTGAATCCAGCTCGGCTGGTGGTGCAGGCGGCATGGGCAGTATGCTCGTGCCGGTGCTGATCGGGGTGGCGGGCGTTGTCCTTGGTGGCGCGGCCCTGTATTTCAGCCTCAGCGGCACAGATGAAGCCGGTGCCGCCCAGCAGCGTCTGGAGTCGATGACGGCGAAAGCGGAGGGCCTCGAAACGCGTATCCGTGACCTGGAGGCTAAATATGCCCAGATGGCGACGCAGGCCTCGTCGATGGACAAGGACATCGACCAAGTCGTCAATGACACCAAGACTGCTTTTCGCCAGGTCGGCATCGAGATCAACCGCAACCGCGAGCAGATTGACCAGAATGCCGATGCGCTGACGGAGCTCATTCAAACGCTGAATCGCACTGGTCGCCCAGCGTCAGCGGGTGGTGCACAGGCGGCGGCACCTGCTCAGCCAGCAGCGCCGGTCTCGGAGGAGTCCGCCCGTGAGCGTCTGCCATTGGCGACGGAAAACGTGGAGGAGGAGAGCGAGGAAGTCGTCATTATAGCCGATGATCAGGTCCATACGATTCGCTCCGGGGATACGTTTACGAAGCTGAGCCAGCAGTATAATGTCTCGGTTGCAGCGATTCTGGCCGCGAACCCGGATGTCGATCCGCGTCGTTTGGCGGTAGGCCAAAAGATTACGATTCCGGCGAAGTAGGTTGTTTTTTTTCTTGGTGCGTAGTGCTTGGTTGGGACGCAATGAATTGATTTTTTCGGCACTCGCTGGGCGGGTGCGCACCAAGCGCCAGCAACCAACAGCCAAGCACTAAGAACAACGCACCAAGCACCAATTACGACACACCAACTACCAAGCACTAGAACATGAGCCATCTGCCGCCTGCCGACTGGGAATTATTAAAGTCTACGCACCACGCCGACTGTAAGGTCTACGAAGTGCAAAAAGAGCGTTTCCGGCATCCGATTGATCGGCGTGAGGGTGATTTTTTCACGATGAAATGCGCGGACTGGGTGCTGGTCATCGCGCTGACTACGGAGCGGGAGCTCGTTTTGGTGCGTCAATACCGCTTTGGTGTGCGGCAGGCTGGCTGGGAGGTGCCCGGTGGTGTAATTGACGCCGAGGACAACGATCCGGTCATTGCCGGTTTACGTGAGCTGGTCGAGGAAACCGGTTACGTGGGCGAGAATGCGCGACGCATTGCCTGGTGTCACCCGAATCCCGCGCTGCAAAACAATCGCTCGCATTTCGTGCTGGTTGAGAATTGCCAATTGCAAGAGGCGCAGAATCTCGATCCGAACGAAGAATTACAGGTAACGGTGGTCCCGGTGAAGGAGGCGTTCGAGATGGCCGTTCGGGGCGAGATTACACATACCATTGCCTTAAATGCGCTCTTTTGGCTGCGGCGCTACCTCGACGGCGAATCGTTGATGGAAGTGTAGCGGGATGCTTCACGCGGGTAACGGCGTGCCGTTTATATCTGGCAATTTGCCACTCACATTCCGGCCTACGCATCTCGTAACCGGCCGTCCGCAGCGCCCCGCAGGAAATTTCCCGTTGCAATGGCATATCATGGCTCAACACTGCCGTGAATATGGCAAATCCGTTTAAACTCATCGGCGTAGGCTCGCCGGTTGTCGATACCCTGGCGTCGGTGGACGACGCATTTATTAGTAAGCATGTTCCCGGTGCCAAAGGCGGGATGGAGCTCGTGGACGCCGCAGCACTGGCGGCAATCACCGGCAAACTGGAAGGTCCGCTTACACAGGCCCCGGGCGGTTCGGCTGGTAACACCGCGATGGGCGTCGCCCACTTGGGACTGCCGGTAACTTTCCTGGGCAAGCTCGGCAATGACGCTCATGCAGCCTTTTACCGCGACAGCTTCAAGGCGGTCGGCGGCGATATTTCCCGCTTCAAGAGTGCTGACATCCCCAATGCGCATTGCCTGTCGTTGGTGACGCCTGATTCCGAGCGCACGATGCGCACCGACCTCGGTGCCGCTATGACGCTGGCCCCGGAAGACGTGACCCCGGAGGACTTTGCGGGAGTCGACCATGCACACATCGAAGGCTACCTGCTCTTCAACCGCGACCTGCTTTTCCGTGTGCTTGAGTGCGCCAAGCTGGCGGGCTGCACGGTGAGCGTTGACCTCGCTTCTTTTGAGGTGGTTGGCGCGGCTAAGGACATCCTGCCCGACGTCCTGCGCGACTCGGTGGACATCGTTTTCGCCAATGAAGAGGAGGCCAAGGCCTTCACGGACTTGGGTGATGACTACATCGGCATGGTCAACCAACTCGCGCAGCTCTGCGACGTGGCGGTGGTCAAGCTTGGTAAGGAAGGTTCACTCGTTCAAAAGGGCTCGGACCTGCACCGTATTGACCCGGTTGTGGTGGACAAGGCCATCGACACGACGGGCGCGGGCGACCTCTGGGCGGCAGGCTTCCTCTACGGCTACCTGACCGGCAAGGACCTCGCGGCATGCGGCCGATATGGCTCGGTGCTGGGTGCTTCGGTCGTGCAGATCATGGGTGCCGCGATCCCAACCGATCGTTGGGAAACGATCCGCGAGACCCTGGCTTAAGCCCTGCCAAATAGGTCCAGCGCCCTACATCAGAGTGAGCGGGTAGGGAGGCTTGGTCTCAAGCCTCCGCGCGTAATCTTTGGCCTCGTCTAGCTTGCCTGGACGGGGCCTTTTTGCTGTCCGGGTACCCTGTACGCCACGCCTGCAACGCGCACTCTTACTACCATTGCAGCCTTTCACCGGGCACGCCTCGTCACGCCGCCGCTTTAATTTTTAATCTTTTTCCTTTAATCTC
>JBNNDZ010000091.1:0-4037 GCA_050285865.1 Puniceicoccales bacterium | reverse complement strand
GCTCGATGGTTTCGAGTTCGGCCGGGGTGATCGCGGTGTGGTGGCGGAAGTCAAAGCGCAGGTGGTCCGGCGCGACGTGCGAGCCCGCCTGTTGAACGTGGTCGCCCAGCGTTTCGCGCAGCGCCCAGTTGAGCATGTGCGTGGCGCTGTGGTGACGCTGGATCTTGCGGCGACGGGCGACGTCCACATCCATCGTGACGGTTGAACCGACCTTGTCCTGATATTCGCCCTTGGCGACTTGATGCAGGTGGTGGCCGACGCCGTCCTTGATGGTGTCCGTGACGGTGACTTGTGTGCCGTCGGCAAAAGTGATCGTGCCGGTGTCGCCCTTTTGGCCGCCCATCTCGGCGTAGAAGGGGCTCTGCGCGGTGACGAGGAAGTCCGTGCCATCCCCGCTGAATGTGCCCACGAGTTCCGTGGTAAAACCGGAAAGATCGGCAATGTTGAATCCGGCAAATTGCGTGCTGTGGAGCTTTTCGTCCTGATCGACGACGCTGACAATGGTCTTTACCTGGGCGGCGCGGGCGCGCTCGCGCTGTTTCTCCATTTCGGCTTCGAAGCCGACGTGGTCGATGACGAGGTTGCGCTCACGGGCGAGGAGCTCGGTCAGGTCGAGCGGGAAGCCGTAGGTGTCGTAAAGTTCGAACGCTTCGGTTCCGTAAATGACACCATTGGACGGGCCTTTGTAGAGGCGCTTGATCTCGTCGATGTCGCTGTGACCGTAGCGGCTGGAGTAAATTTCGTTAACATCCTGACCGGGGGCGGCTTCCTTTTTGTGCTCCTCGATGACCTTCTCGAAGTGCTCCAGATCGCGGACGAGGGCGCGCTTGTAGATGTTGTCGAAGAGTTGCAGGCCGCGATCGATGGTGCGATCAAAGGACTTTTCTTCGCCGTCGATGACCTGGCGAATGATGTCGCGGCGCTTTTCCAGCTCGGGGAAAAACGGCCCCAGCTTGTCAACGAGTGGGTCGACGAGCTTGGTGAAAAAGCCGGGCTTGAGGTCCAGGCGGCGACCAAACATGACGGCGCGGCGAAGAATGCGGCGCAGCGTGTAGTTGCGGTCGGCGTTGCCGGGGAGGATGCCGTCGGCGATCGAGAAGCTGAGCGTGCGGATGTGGTCGGCGAGCACCCGGAAGATGACGTCGTTCATTTCCTCACCGGACAGGTCGTCGCGGTTGGCCGGCATCGTGTAGCCGTAGGAGCGGCCTGACATATTCGAGATATGGCTGAAGATATCCGTAAATAGGTCGCTGTTGTAGTTGCTCGGCGGCTGCGAGTAATCGGTGAAGTTCTTCGTGGTGGCGATGATGCCGGCTACGCGCTCGAAGCCCATACCGGTGTCAACGTGACGTTGCTTGAGCGTCTTGAAGGAGCCGTCGGCCTCGGCGTTGAACTGGATGAAGACGAGGTTCCAGATCTCGATGCAGTAGGGGCTGTCGGCATTGACCAGCTTGCCCTGCGTGTCGCCAGCGGGCGTCAGGTCGATGTGGAGCTCGGAGCACGGGCCACAGGGGCCGGTGTCGCCCATCATCCAGAAGTTGTCCTTCTTGTTGCCGTTGAGGATGTGGACCTTCGGGTCGAGGCCTTCTTTCTCAAAAATGGCCTTCCAGTGGTCGTAGGCTTCCTGGTCGAACTCGGCGGGGTCGCCTTCACCAGGTTGATAAACCGTGGCATAAAGGCGCTCCTTGGGCAGACCCCAGACGCCGGTCAGGAGTTCCCAGGCCCAGGCGATGGCTTCGGCCTTGAAGTAGTCGTTAAACGACCAGTTGCCGAGCATCTCGAAAAAGGTGTGGTGGTAGGTGTCGAAGCCGACGTCCTCCAGGTCGTTGTGTTTGCCACCAGCGCGGATGCATTTTTGCGTGTCCGCCGCGCGGGGCCAGGGTGCCGCTTGTTCACCCAGGAAGTAGGGCACGAACTGGTTCATGCCCGCATTGGTGAACTGCAGGTTCGGGCTGCTCGGCATCAGCGAGGCCGAGGGCACGATCTGGTGATCCTTCGATTTGAAGAAATCGAGGAACGACTGGCGGAGTGCGGCGCTGTCCATAATCTGGCTCATGGCGAAAAACTGCGGAGATTGCCCGGGAAAGGGGAAAGATTAAAGGAAAAAGATTAAAGGACATCGCCGCAGATTGCGTGAGACAGTTCACGTGACGGGGATGCTTGTGCGGCGGGTGAGTTTTTGGAGTGCGGTGGCTCGACACCGCCTTTTTCAGAGGATTGGCTCTCGTAACCTGTGAAAGCGGCGTCGAGCCGCCGCACTCCAAAGCCACCTTGTTGAAAATGGAGCCCGCACTCCAAAACGTGGACTCGCCCTTGCCAGCGGGGCAGTTGGTGGCCAAGTTGCCCGTTATGCAGTCCGGTGCCTTACCCCTGAGCCTCGCCCCCGGTTGGAAAAATGCGCCCCCGCGCTCTACTGGGCGGACCCTTGTCTGGCAGTCCGAAGGACGCTGGGTCGCCAGTGACACGGATTTTGCCAACCCGCGCAATCTTGGCCCCGTCGCTCAGGTGGAGTGTCCCCCGGCGACCGATGGCGAACGTGGCGCGGCCTACTATTATCACTGCGCGGGTTGGGGTGCTCAGCGGGATGTCAGTGAAATTCGACGGGGAGATCTCGCCGCCGGAGGCAGTGAGCCTGTATTTCAGCTTGGTCTAAATAAATGGGCACTCTGGCTGTGCCGGTATTTGCCGGAGAGACATTCTATCGCTGCGCTGGTGGCTACGGAAATGCCGCGGCGAAATGACGGCGGGGTGGTTATCCAGCACCAGTTGGGCCTTTTCGATTTGGAGAATCAGCGGTCGTTGCTTACACTGCTGCCACGTGACTGTTTTTACCCGCTGGCGCTGGACCCAGCCAGTGAACGGGTGCTGTTCCACGGCGCGGAGGGGTATCAGGTGGTTGATTTTTCCGGGAAGCGACTTTGGAAACTCGGTGGACGGGGTCTGCCCGATGGCCGTGGGGGTGCGTTTCACCCGGAAAAGCCGGACGCAATCGTCCTCGGCGGCGACGGCCTGATGCTCGTTCGTCAGTCGGGAGAGTTTGAACGAATTCACGAGCGTGGTCTGAACCCCGTCTGGTCGCCCGACGGCGAAACGCTCTATTATAGTGAGAGCAGCTCTGACCTCTGGCGATGGGACCCCAAGACTCGGGCTCGCGAGTGTCTGCTCGCGGTGGCGGGCAACCGGTATGCGGAGGTCAATCGCGCCCGCCCGGTGGTGGTCTCCCCCGATGGCCTATTCGCGGCGGTCACCCTTACCCGGCGCATCCAGCGGCAAAGTCTCGATGGGGCAGTCGGCGGCGAGCCCAAGGCCAACTGGGCAGAATGGCGTGCGGTTTGTATTCTCGATCTCCAAAACCGCGAAGTATGGCAAACCCCGGGCGCGGGGCCGCTCAACTGGGCATGAATAGTGCGATTTACGTTTGCTAGAGCATCGCAAGATCGGTGTGAGCGCGCATTAAATGAGCCCGGTTTTGATCGATCGCTAAAAAAAGCGGAATATTGTGACGCTCTGGCAACTCTTTTGCGTCGTGAAGTGATAGAAGATTTTGACAATCCTAGTTGTGAAGCGTTGTCACGGTTTTCTACTTGTCACAAAAATACGAATCACCTACGCTAACCATCAGACCAACATTTTTTGTTTGCGCGACTCGATCTCGGTAGCCATGCTCCGTGCAAATTCGGTTCGCTCCGCATTCAAATATCTATTCAATTCCTTGCCATGAAACTCATCACCTCTCTTGCCATTTCCGCTTCGGTTGCTCTCACGGCCGTCAGCGCCCAAGCCCAGCAGACCATTACCGCATCCACCACGCCCGTCGGTGCAGTGGAGCTTACGATTCCTGCGGGGAGTTCAGTAATTGCGCCTTTGTTTGTTAATGCAAACGAGTTTCAAGGGGTGATTACGTCACTGGCTGAGCAAGGCGAAGACACGGTAATCACTTTCAGTGCTTCGTCAATCACCGCAAGAGAGTTTGATCAAGGAGTGAATTTCCCGCGCTTTTACGCTGAAGTGGTAGCTGGTGACAACGAAGGCTTTGG
>JBNNDZ010000090.1:0-7365 GCA_050285865.1 Puniceicoccales bacterium | reverse complement strand
GGCCGATGTGAAGACCGCCGAGGCCCAGATTGAGGGCGATGTCGCCACGATTGAGGCCGCCCGTGCGAGCTTGGCGTCGACGCTGGGTGTGCAGATCAGTTCGGAGTTGCAGATTGAGCGCCCAGAGGACTTTCCGGAATTTGAGTCCATCGATGCCGATGTGAATCGCCTCATGGCCGAGGCTCTGCAGAATCGGCCTACGCTCCTTTCCTCATACGCCAGCATTCGCGAGGCTGAGTATAACCTCGATGCCGCCCGCGCCGACCTCTGGCCGGAGTTGAATGCGAGCGTGACGGCCGATTACCTCCATACCACCAACAGCAATCCGAATCCGATTAGCGACTACGTCGCTGCGCTAACGGTCGAGTGGGATCTCTTTCAGGGCTTCAACAAATGGTATGAGATTGAGCGCCGCCGCGACCAGGCTCGTCGTGCGCAGGAACTGGCTAGAGTCAGCGAGCTCCGCGTATTGGAACAGGTTTGGACTGCATTCTTTGGCTACCGCTCGGCGGTTCGCCAGGTCGAATCGACCACAGCGGCTGTCGAGGCGCAGCAGCAAGCCTACGACGCTATTTCCATTGGTTACGAAACCGGTATCAACAGCCTCCTCGATCTTTTGACGTCACAGCAGGACCTCGATGATGCCCGTCGAAACCTCATTGCAGCGCGCACTGATTTAGGGTCATCCATTGCCGATCTAGCCCGTGCAACGGGGAATCTACCTCAGCTTGAGCGGATTGAAAGGTAGAGCCTTGATGCTGGAGTGATCACCCTGATCGGCGGGCTTTATTACCTGAGCGTTTTCTAGAGGATTGTCCCTCCGGCGTTTCCTGTAGATGTTTTTTATCGCCCTTTTAGCCATTCTTTCATAAAAGAAGGGGATTATAGGGGGTTTTCCTGCAGAGAATTTCACTGCTCGATAAGGTTATTCTGACGTGACGGACAAGTGGTATTACATGGTCGATCGGAACAAGATCGGCCCGGTTACCCGGGATCAAATCCTGATCCTGTTGCGTCGCCGTGTAATCCGCGGTCACACGCCTGTGTGGAACAGCTCGATGCCGCGCTATGTCGCATTGGAGAGCGTGGACGATCTGTCCCCCTTTATCCCGGAGGAGGAGATCGAAACGGCAAGCGTTTCCACGGTATCTGAACAGCCGCCGTTGAAGGGGTTTACCAAATTTCTAATCCCGAAGGGTAAGAAAGAGCCAGCCGCTGCAGCCAATGCTCGCACTACACGAGCCCCGTTCACGCCGCCGCACAAGTTGTCGGATGAAGCTCGGGCTAAGCCCGGTAATAGCCGAGCGCCGATTCCTGGTGCACCGCCACGTGCCTCCGCCCCATCTTCTAAAGACGCATCGGAGGAGAGCGCTCCATCTGCAGTCAAGCAAGTCACCGGAGCGGTTTCAGAAGGCGTCCGCTTGATTGGCGCAACTTCACTAGCGGCAGGCGCGGCCGTGTTTGGTGTGTTTGTTCTCGGCTTGATTGATATCCTCGTTGGCGCTCAGCGGGACGCGATTTATGATGCGCTTTCGTGGTTGATCCCCCGCGAGTTCATGAGCTTGCTTGATCCGGTCGAATGGATGGGAGTCTTGATTGTTGGTGGCTTGGTTGGCTCGGCAGCATCGGCTGGATGTGGCGGTCGTGGTAACACGGCCGTGGCGGGTGTTGCTGCTTTGTTTGCATTCCTAAGTGTCACCATTGGCGCGATTTTCGCCGAGATTCTTGCGGTGTCTCTGGAATCACAGGAGGCGCTGGCGACTTTGGTTTTAAGTCCGGAGGCCTGGTTCGAAGGTATCAAAGCGCTTTATCACAATCTGCTGGAAGAGCCCGATGATTTGCTGTTCCTCTTCGGTGCGGCTGGTGAGGCCTTCCTAATTTCCCGTCACAACTACCGGAAGCATGAGGAGGAAGAAGCTAATCGCGTGGTCGATCCCTTCCTGCGCACTTAATTACGGAAAACGCCGCCAACTGTAAAAACGCGGCAATTGCCACATACTCGAAGGGCAGGTGGTCGCTACGTCCCCATAGCCAGCCCATGATGCAGGCAGCGAGTCCGCCCGCGAGTGCCCAATTGCTGAGGCTCCAGATGAGCCCCGCAGTTCTGCCTGATTTGCGCGAGGCTACATACTCAATTGCAACGAGCGTTGCGATGCCGCCCGATAGTGCGCTGAGCATGGCAAATAATCGATGAAAGGCAAAGGTGTTGTCGCTGACCATCTGCATGGGCAGGGAAAACATCAAGGCATTCAGTGCCAATGCGCCGCAAATCGCTAGACGTCCCCACGGCCATATTGGGGCAGGGGGGGCTTCGTTGACTGGACGAAGCAAGATGCCGAACAGCCGCCAGTCTTCAGCAAGTGCAACCAATGCCTCGGCCTCGGCGGGCAGGGAAAACGTTGCCCGGTGTTGGTCCAGTTTGATCCGACGAAGGCCTGCCTCTGGATGCCTTTGGGCAATTTGTTCAGCCAGCCAGACGCAGCCCGGGCAGGACACGCCATCCACGGCAAAAACCAGCTTGTCGCCATCGGTTGTCTTCTCGATGCACTCGCCAATCCAACTCCAATTTTGTGGCGCGATTGGCTTATCCAGCAGAGGTTCGGTGACGCCCTTTTTGAGGGCGTAGTAATCTTCGAACCCTTGAGACTCAATCAGCGCATGCACCTGTTCGCAGCCCGTGCAGCAGTATTGCTCGTCCGCGCGTCGCGGCGCAAACGGAGTCCCGCAATGCTGGCAACTACGCCTTGCTAGAGGGGTGCTTTCACTGGTGCGTTCAGTTTTCAGGACAGACTGATTTACACCAGCGAAGCGCCCGCGGGTCACGGCAAAAGATCACCCAGGCTGATTTTGGAGTTCCCTTTAATGAGGCTCAGAGTATGGCGGCGGTCTGGTTTTAGAGTGCGGCGGCTAGACGCCTGCTTTCGCGTCACGTAAGTGTAGCTGGGTTGTAATTGCACCGCACCACTCTAGCTCAAAAGCGGCGTCAAGCCGCCGCACTCCAAAACGAAGCCACCGTGCTCTATAACGAAGCCGCTGCGATCGAAAACGAGGCCGCCGCACGCCATAACGAAGTTGCTGCGCTCTAAAACGCCGCCGCAATGGTCGTTTCCTGAGTTATTATTAACTACGCCTTCTGCCAGAAGCTCACTTGCACGAGGTTGTGCTCGAAGCAACGGGTATTGCGACGGATGACCTGCGGGATTTCAATTGGGCTTTCCGCCTCAGCGAAATGATCACCCAAGGCCAGTTGGATGCCATTGAGCGTTGATTGGTTCTCGCCTGTGCGGTCCTTGAACCCTCCGAGCCACTTGTCGCGCTCGGTGTGGTCGGTGGACCAATCATTCGTCGACGCGATCACCAACAAGCCGCCTTCGTTAAGGCGTTCGTGGACCGATTCGAGGAACTTTGCTGGATCGTAAGAGCGCTCCAACAGGCAGTTGATCAGGATCAAATCGTAGCCCTGGTAGAGGTCTTTCATGTTGGATAAATCGGCCTGCATGAACTCCACCTTTGCTCGTGAGCTATCTAGACCGAGGTCCTTCAGATGAACCTGACGGAAGTCCACGATCTCGCCTTCGGACGGGATTTCCCACTGCGTATAGCCCTTGTCGACCATCTCCACGCCGATACGGATTGTGCGCGCAGTCGGGTCGAGGCCGAGCACGCGGTCGAATCCGGCGGCGAGTTCAAAGGTGGTGCGACCTACTTTGCAGCCGATTTCGAGCGCTTTGCCGCGCGTGCGCTTAGCCATGCGATCGAGGCAGATTTGGGCAATGCGTTCACCGTAGTTGTCAACGCCGAGCGGGTCCGGGCCATAATGCGCCTCGCAATGTGGTGTCACGAAGGGGTCGGTTTCGTAACGGTCATCAATGATTTCGACCTCGTGGTCGCTTTCAACATAGCGGAAGCCGGCGTGCTGATAGAAGTGACGGCGGAAAGCGTAACGACTGTCGCGGACGGCTTCGTTGCCGGTGGAAATCCACGAGCCGCCTTTGATCAGGTTATGCTTCGTGTCAAAAGTCGGCGTCGAGAAATCGTCGTAAAGTGGGTGCACGCCGAACCCTTGGAAACCGGCAATCGGTGTCTCGGTGTGCTGCCAGACGTTGCCCATAATATCATAAAATCCCTGGCCGAAAGCGAACCGGTTTACCGGAACTGACGACGCGCAGACCTCAAGATTAATGTTACCTGGAGCACCGTTTTGCCAGCCGTCAACATCCGGCGTTTCGCTGTAATCGAGCAGGCGGTACCATTCGTCTTCGCTCGGCAGGCGGATGCTCTTACCGGTCTTTGCGCCGAGCCAGTTGCAGTAGGCCTTGGCTTCGAGGTAGTTGACTTCCACCGGCCAGGACCACGGCATATCGATCTCAGCTAGCATGCACCGCAGCGCGAAGGTTCCATCGTTGCGCTTGCGCCAGAAGCGGGGCATACCGTGGGCATCATATTGCGCCCAATGCCAGCCTTCTTCGCTCCAGTGGGATTCGTTTTGGTAGCCGCCATCGTCGACAAACTCTTTGAACTCAGCATTGCTGACCAGGAATTTGGAAGCCTTGAATGGTGCGACATCGGCCTCGTGTTGACCAAACTCGTTGTCCCAGCCATAGAATTTGACGGGCTGCTGTTTGCCCAACGAAACGTGGCCCCCGGTGACGTCGAGTAACTCGTTCTTTGGCGGCTCAACGTCTTCTTGGCAGACCGGCCACGCAGCATGTTCGGACTCCACGAGCTCGAGTGGTAATTGCCGAATGAGTACGGATGAGGTTTCCAGATGGATGCGCTCATGTTCGATGCCCATCATGATGATCCAATACAGGCTATCCCAATCGACCGGGAGCTCGAGCGGAGTCTGGTCGATTAACTCGTCGATAGCGCTGCGCACCTTGTTACGGTAGGCTTTGACCTCCTGATAATCGGGCCACTGGTAGTGCGCCTCATTGAGGTCGTCCCAGCTCATTTCGTCCACCCCGACCGCGCATAGCGACTCCAAGCGTGGGTCGAGGCGCTTCTTGAGAAACTTGCCCAAGACTAGTTTGTTGATGAAAAATACGGCAGTGTGTCCGTAATAAAAAATCAATGGATGGCGCAGAGGGTCGGCGCGGGTCACGTAAGCTTCCTGGCCCTTCATCGGCTCAAACAACTTTTCGTAGGCGTCGAAAGTCTGGTGAAAATAACGGCGTATTTCTTCACGCTTGGCCTGCGGGTCACCATCGCGCAGGTTGATAGTTAGTGGCGTTTCAACACCTTCGAGGGCAGGGGACTCAGTAGCAGGCATGGGTTTCTCCGGTTTTGGGTTAGGGCGGAATGCGTTCGTTGAGAATGAGTCTAGCGCGGAACGAATTCCTGACAACCCATGGCGTTATTTTTTTCTTTATTCTGTTTTTTTCAAGAAAGGCGATTTTTCTCTTGCCTAGGTGCATCGAATCGGTTCTTTTTTTCCGCTTTGTTCTGGGCCTCTCTAGCTCAATCGGTAGAGCAGTTGACTCTTAATCAATTGGTTCGGGGTTCGAGTCCCCGGGGGGGTACCATCAATTTCTGTTGGTAACCAACAACATAGCCTTCCTACGCGGAAGGCTTTTTTGTGCCCGGATGGAATGTATTCCAAGATGTATTCCAATTTTCGACTACCCCCTATGGCCATTTTTAGGCCCTTTGGCCAAAGCTGGACCGCCGAATAATGCCACTGCCTGCGGTTCCCAAAATTCGACCAGCTTGAGTGGAGTTCGCTTGTCTATATAGGAATCCTTAGTGTTTTTTTCTTCTTCGTGCCCGAGCCAATCTTGAGCGGTGTCTCGGTTATGTTTTTGGGCCACCACCGAAGCATATAGCTTCCTGAGCTAGTGGGATGGCATATCAACGCCTTTGAGGAAACGGTCTAGAGAAGCATGGCCTAGTTGAGAGGCGAAAGGAATTGTCCATCAATCGGTAAGCCTTTAATCACGTTGGGGCCTTGCCATGTTACGCCAATGCAATCGCGACCAAAGCCCTCCTTTTGCACTATCTCAATGTAGTATTTTTTATCTGCTTCAAGATGGATGGATTCAGACTGTTGCTCGGGATAGGTATCCCAATCTCTGGAATTGGTCCAATTGGGGACTTTGGCGATAAGCGCTTTGTTGTCTGAGCTATCATTGGTGCTGAGCCATAATTCACAGTTGTTATCCCCAGCGACCCAAAAGGTGTAGTTTCCAGTGTCTTTTGGCTTTAAGTATCCGACGATTCTGGATCCGTATTCATTGGCCCAGTTAGTGGGGCCTTCTAAGCTATCTAGGTGCATTCTTCCTGTTGGAGAATCCGGAAAGGCAGAATGGTTTTTAAGGGCACTGATCTGCGTTCCACTGAGATTACTCCAGTATTCATAATTAATGTAACCGCTTGGACCGTAGTAATTGTGATTGATGGCCATGGCCCAGGATCCGAGTTGTCTGAAGTGGTCGAGTGCGGATGCCATTCGACTTTCATATCCAGTTGGAAGTGTATCGATTATATGGGCACTTTGATCGGATAGGCCGCCAATGCCGTTCCCTAGTAATGCAATTTGAGCATTTTGGACGTTGAAGATTGGAGCCGCACGGTAGAATTGATTTCCAGCATAGAGAATCCATGCTTCGCGGCTACCGTTTTGGCTGACGCGATATACATTGTGTCCGTAGCCGTCGTTAAACTGACCATTGGTGAGGAACACATTGCCAAGATAGTTGTTGATAGTGAAGTCGTCCTCCCAGGCTACTGGATACCCCTTGGTCGTGAGTTTGGGCGCCGAGAAAGTTGCCTCTCCACTGGGTTGACCAATTTCTCCTTCAAGCAGTGCGTATTCTTGAGCGGATTGCTCTAGGTAAGCGTCCGAGGCGACAATGCTTAGATTGTCTTTCACGTGAAAAGCGGATTGCGAGACTTGAACGCCTGTGAATCCATCGCGTGTCATGTCGCCTTCCAGTTGAACCAAACCATACACGTGGTTCAGCAAGATAATACCTCGAGCACAATTTTCGAAATTTAATTTTCCGGAAATCATGGCATTGATGACGACTTTGGCACCTGGAGCGAGATCGTGACATTTAAATCCACCTTCGTAGGCATCGCGCAAGGCTACAAAATTATTCTGAACGTAATTGGAAGGTGGTTTGTGTGTGCGTATATAGTCGTAAACAATTGAAGATTCGGAATCGGTAGCAGTGTGGCGAATCGACCACACTGGGTTCGCATTAACGTCACCGTAGAGGCTCATCTTTTCAATTCGTAGATCCATAGGATTACTCACGTCAAATATTGGACCATTGGACGCACCGACCCAATTAAAACGTGTGGAGAACCCTGCGCCCCCGATAATATAATTGGACCCATTCACGGGTATGGTCGAAGAGATCC
>JBNNDZ010000089.1:0-5937 GCA_050285865.1 Puniceicoccales bacterium | reverse complement strand
CAAGGCATGCTCTACGGCCTCATTGATTGATATTCCTGCATCACGTAGTTTGGGAAGGGCATAGGCGAACTGACGCCGCTCCTCATCGGTGATACGAAAGAAACTTTGCCCCTCATCCTTGGAGCCGTTGTATTGCTTTTGGGCAAACTTCTGGGCTTCTTCTTTAGTAGAAAATTGGAGTCGTTTCCTGCCAGCTCCTGTCACCTTCGCTGGTATAACCACCTGAAACGATCCATTGAAAGCGATACCATTATTGAAATTGATGATCTCGCGAATCTTTATGCCTGAACCAGAGGGGTATTCCCACTTCTGTAGGCCATTTCTTTTCTTTGCAGTCATATGCAAAGTAAGGGCTATTCCCTGCATTTAGACAATCTAAATTGGAAGGAATTGGCAGGAGTGGCGCTTGGTTCCGACCTAAGTGGCTTAAGTTCAGCGATTTAGGGTGGTGGAGGTGGCGGGAGTCGAACCCGCGTGTCCGGAGGTTTCAATTATAGCGTCTACAGGAATAGTCGGTCTTTTGATTTCGGGACGAGTGCGCGGGCCAACACGCTAAAACGACCCTAGTAACCTGTTTGAATACGGCTTGGTCCCGGTTGCCCGAACCTAACTATGCTCGCTAGACGACGCCTCATTCCCTTAGCGAGTATCCGGGGTGAGACGAGGCTGGCTAATTAAGCAGCCATAAGCTCGCCCTGAGGAGCGAACTCGACGATGTTATTTTCGCCAATTATAGTGTCGATGGAATTGATACGGAGCCAACCATCATCTCCGTCCTGCAGCCATAACCTACAGCTCCGGGTCGAATCCGGAACACCCCCTTGAAACCAGGGGAGGCAAGCTTGGAATGCCTCTCAAAGATCAATCCTTTACTAAATGGACAATTCGCCCGTTTGTCAAGTGGGTTGATTAGCGTCCCATAAAGGATGGGGCGGCGACTGGCTTATTGGTTTTGGCTTTTTCGGGGAAGTCCAGGGTGTCGAGGGTGGCCCCCACGTTGGAATACGATGCGGCTTTACTGGCATTTCCCATTGAGAAAACAATGACTGCCGAATGCCAATCGAGTTTTCGAATGTCTTTATCAATTCCGAAATACACGGGGTACCAATCGCCGGTGTCGGCGATGCGAGGGACTTGGATGTACTCGCCGTTGCCGATGGACGTCATGGTCGGCTTGTCGTGCTGGTAAATGAGCGTGCCGTTGCGGTCATAGAGGTAGAGCTTTAATTTGGCGGGTGCAGTGGGGAGCTCGCCCTTTACGCGGATGCGTGCGTTGAGGCATTGTTGTGCAGTCCTCCATTCGCCGTCCATGAACATGCTCAATTGGTGACTGTTCAGGCTGAAGTCTTTGATTTCGAGCGTGTATTCGAGGTTTTGGTTCTGATTATTTTTCTCGGCGAGGACGGGGTCCCAATCAGGGAAGACCAATGACTTTTCTTCGAAAGCGTAGTCTTGGTATTGATCGGAAGGCATCATATCGACCGAGGCAGTTTTGCCGTTTCCGTAGGCGACGATTACGCGACGCCAGCCGCGCTCATCGAGGAATTTGGAGAGCGGGAAATACACCGTGGCTTCTTCTCCCTGACTTAGCTTCTTGGGTGGGTTATGGTATTCACCATTATCGTCCTGCATGCGAGCAGGTTTGCGCTGTGTTTCAATGAGGGCACCGTTACTGTCGTAGAAATAGGCGCGCAGTTCGATTTCATCCGAGGTTCCAGGTCGGGTATATTGAATCTGGGCAGCGATGGCCTGAATACCATGTTCCCAGCCTTCGGCGGTGCGGATGTAGCCTGGGACGGTTTCGCGCTTGATGCGGCGGATGAGGTAGGTTTCTGAGTTTTGCGGGCGTCGCCAGTCGATGTTGGCGGCGGTGAGTCGTTTCTTCTCCAAGTCCAGCCAATCGCGATCCGTTTCGCTGAAACGCTCGATTGGCACTGCGTCGCTCCAACCGTCGTCCCGCCGGATTACAACGGAATCGTCACCCTCGAAACGAATGAATTCAGCCTGCATGGTTCGGCCGTCACTCGAGGTCCATTCACGAAATGCTGCGGTGCAGGGGAGGGCGGATACAGCGATGAGGCAAAGTAGTAGAGAAAGCTGGATTCTAGTAAGCACTTAAACGAAACAACAAAAGTTAGCCGACAGGTCGAGGGCAAAGCCACCCGACAAAGGGGGTGTGTTTCGCAAGGATAAGTAATCCTTGTGGGTGACTTTACATGATCATTGAAAATGAAAGGAGAAGCTCAATTGGCTTGCTTTGGATGAATCATTCATCTAGCAATAAAGACGGTGGGGTTATTGAAACAGGCTGTTTTGCTGTACGCGTTTTCTGTTTTGGGGACGTGCGTCAGCCACGCACTATTGCTCGGTTCGCCGGCTTTTGTGGACGGCGGTTCGCTGCCCGATATTTACAATGATGCCTATTCCGAGGTCTCGCCACCGCTTTGGTGGGGGGAGTCGCCCAAAGGGGCGCACACGATCGTGATTATTGCGGATCGTCCCGAGGCTCCTGGTGCGCCGGTATATCATTGGCTGGCTTACAATATACCCACCCGCTTCACGGGTATTCCTGAAAATGCGCTCGTGCCTGAAACCGAGCATCCATACGCGCCTAAGTTTGGCCTGAACAGTTGGGCGGCTGAGCATTGGACCGGGACCGCGGCAGCTCCTCAATCGGGTAGGCTGCGTTTCCGTGTTTTTGCCATCAAGGGCTATTTGAATTTTGATGAAGCTCCGGATGCAGCGGCAATTTTCATGGCCATTGATGGCCGTGTGGTCGACTACACCGAGGTTTACGCGAATTGCGATTAGGCGCTTCGGTGCTTGCACCAGCATAGACACCTGCTTGTTGTGCTGGCGTGAGGAATGTAGGGCAGTTTGTCTTGGCGCTGGTGAAGCGATGGGTAAGAGCCGATGGTTTTGGCCTGGCTGCATCGATGTCGTTTTACATGCTCTTTTCCTTCGCTCCGTTGATTGTGTTTGTGCTGATGATAGCGGGGAGCTTGCTCGGGGAGGAGAGTGCCCGCAAGGCGGCGGCGGATTGGCTGGATAGCTTTCTGGCACGCAGTGAAGCGCGGTCGCTCATCGACATGGTGCGCCCTGAGCAGTTCGAAAAACGTAGTTGGGTCTTTGCCACCATTTCGGGGATCACGCTGGCTTGGGCATCTACTTTGATTTTTGTACGTTTGCGAATCAGCGTAAACCGATTGCTGGGTTTTCGTTCGAGTTCAATGAAGCAGGCGGTACGTCACAGCCTGATTGGGCGGGCGATGGCGTTTCTGTTTACGTTAATATCGGGCATAATCTTTGTCGCTGGTATATTGCTTACGGCGATGGCACCGCGTATCATCCCCATGGTTTTTCCGGCTTTGACCAATTGGGCGGGTATTGGAGTGAACGTCATTAATGCAGGTGTACTTTTCCTTGCTGTGGGGGCGATTATGCGATTTCTCGCCGTGAATCCGCCCAGCTGGCGCGGAATTTTGTACGGCAGCTTGTTTGTCCTCGTTGCCTTTGAACTTGGGCGGGTCCTGGTGAATCTTTACCTGGCCAACAGCGAAATCGCCTCTGCCTACGGTGCGGCGAGTTCACTCGTGGTTTTTCTGCTTTGGATCTACTATTCAGCTCAGATGCTCCTTTGTGGCGTCGCCGTAGCTGGTGTCGTGGATGGCGGCGAAGAGGATTGAGTGCCGGAAGTCGGAAGCTTTGGAGTGCAGGCCGACGCCGGCCCACAGGGCGCGTGGCGTATGTCCACGGGCTCACGCCTGCGGCTACTAATTCTGAACCCGCGCCACTGATTCCGACCACTGATCTCCGCCCCTCCGACCTCCGATCGCTGACTCTCTGAAAAGCGAATCCACTTGCTTTGCGGGCGGGCAGGTGTTTGATTTCATGGTTTCGCCGACTCGAAAGGCGGTCTCTTATGGAAGGTATCCCCGACATTGCACCGTTTCGCCAACGACGTTCCGAACTGGACGACATGATGGCGAAGCCAGACTTTTTCAACGACCAGCGCCGTGCGGCGGAGGTGTCGCGGGAGCATACCCACATCTCCAACTTGATCGAGCTCTACGACCGGCTCGCCAAGCTTGACCGCGAGTTGGAGGAGAATCGCCAGATGGCCAACGACGAGTCCGCTGATCCGGAGTTGCGTGAGTTGGCCGCCGAGGAGGTCGCCGCCGCGGAAGGTAATTACGAGCCCTACCGGCAGGACTTGCTCTTTGCGATGTTGCCACCCGATCCGACGGACTCCCGCAACACCATTGTGGAAATCCGTGGTGGTGCCGGTGGGGATGAGGCGAACATCTTTGCGGGTGACCTTTACCGGATGTACAGCCGCTACGCCGACCGTCTGGGTTGGCGTATTGAGCCGATGGGCGCGAACGAGTCTGAGGCTGGCGGTTTCCGCGAAGTGGCCTTCCTCATTACCGGGGAAGACGTCTACAAAAAGATGAAGTATGAGAGCGGCGTGCACCGTGTTCAACGCGTGCCCGAGACGGAATCCGGCGGTCGCATTCACACATCCACCGCGACCGTGGCCGTATTGCCTGAAGCGGAGGAAGTGGACGTCGAAATTCGCCCCGATGACCTCGAAATCACGACTTGTCGCGCGAGCGGTGCCGGTGGTCAGCACGTTAACAAGACGGAGTCCGCCGTGCAGCTAACCCACTTGCCCAGCGGCATTATGGTTTACTGCGCGGATGAGCGCTCGCAGCTCAAGAATAAGAACAAGGCGATGAAGGTTCTCCGCTCCCGCTTGCTCGAACAGAAGCAAAAGGAAGAGGCCGAGAAGTATGCCGCACACCGCCGCAGCCAGGTGGGTACGGGCGACCGCTCGGAGCGCATTCGCACTTACAATTTCCCGCAGAGCCGTTTGACCGACCACCGTATCGGACTCACGGTTCACTCGCTGACGCAGGTCATGGATGGCGATATCGACGAGATCGTCCAGGCATTGACCGAGGCCGACAGCAAGGCCCGCCTCGAAGCATTGCTCGCGGAGAAGGAACCCCAGAAAGTTTAGTCATGCCATCGCTGACGCTGCGCTCGCCGGCCAAGGTCAATCTCCTGCTTGCCATCACTGGCGTGCGCGAAGATGGCTTTCACGACCTCGTTAGCCTGGTGGCACCACTGGAGTTCGGTGACGATGTGACGGTCGAGATCGATCCTGCGTTATCCGGAGATACACTGGAGTGCGATTTTCCCGGCGTGCCGACCGACGGGACCAATCTCGCCCTGCGCGCCGTGGCGGCCTTCCGTGAAGTGGCACCGATCGATGGAGGAGTGCGGGTACGGCTGGAAAAGCGCATTCCGGCTGGTGCCGGTTTGGGCGGTGGCAGCAGTAACGCCTCCACGGTCCTGCTTGCACTGAATGAGCTTTGCGGCCAGCCGATAGATAAACAGCGCCTGTCTGAAATCTCGGCTGCCCTGGGATCGGATTGCCCGCTATTTCTTGCCGGTAAACCGGTCATCATGCGTGGGCGAGGGGAGCATTTGCAGATGCTATCCGAGGAGGCCAATGCATCGTTGCGCGGTCGTCGGGTGCTCGTTTTTAAGCCCGGTTTTGGGATCAATACCGGCTGGGCGTATGGCCGGATGAAGTCCGAGCGGCGCTGGTATTGTCCGCCGGAGGAAGCGGAGGGAATGGTGTCAAAATGGCTCGCCGACCCGGCGAGTAGTGAGGTTCCATTGTTCAACAATATGGAGGGACCGGCCTTCGAGAAATACCTCGCATTGCCGACCGTTCTGGAGCTGATTCGGGAGCGTCACGGACTGCGCTGCCTGATGAGCGGAAGCGGTAGTTCGTGCTTGGTTTTGCTCGAAGGGGACGTCGATTCGGCTGCCGTTCGAGCGACCGTTCTGGAGGCACTGGGTGACGACGCATTCTGCGTTGAGACGATGCTCGCTTAGCGGAGAAATAAGCAGGGGTTCAGATCG
>JBNNDZ010000088.1:0-3361 GCA_050285865.1 Puniceicoccales bacterium | reverse complement strand
CCAGTCCAACTGCTTTTGGCGGACCTTTTCATTGCGGTCCAACAAGAGCGCGAGCACTAGCGGGCCCGCATCCTGCGGACTGTGAATGTGCTCGCCGAGGGCCGCCTCCGCCTGCGTTCGAGACTGCTCCGCGTAGGCGAGCTGCGACGCGCCAATGGCACCGATGCCGGCAATCCAGGCGTTAGGGTCGACCTTTTGCTTGGCCTTTTGCGGAACCGGCGGCGGGGTGGAACGGGACGAAACTTTACGCTCGGGCCGGGTAAACTTGCCGTCCCAATTCGGCATGATCCGGGAAATGCGCACGTCAAGCGGTGGGTGCGTGGCGAACGCGCCGCCCAGACTGCTCTTGAGTGCGTTGGCAAAGAAGAAGTGCGCGGTCTCGGAATTGTGGTGGTGGTTGATCCGCGAACCCGCACCCCCAATCGCCATCAGCGCACCGCCAATGCCTTCCGGGTTGCGCGTAAACTGCACCGCCGAGGCGTCGGCCAGGTATTCACGTTCGCGGGAAATCGCGCTTTGAATCAACCGGCCGAAAAACACGCCAATGTAGCCAATCACCATCACACCAATGCCGAACAGCATGATAGCGTTGCCGCCCTTGTTGTCCCGGCGGCTACCGACATCGGACCAGAATCCCGCCCGCATGATGCCCTCGCCAATGATCGACAACAGCAGGATGCCGAACAGCACCCCCATCAGCCGGATGTTCATGCGCATGTCGCCATTGAGGATGTGGCTGAACTCGTGCGCGATCACGCCTTGAAGTTCGTCACGGGAAAGCTTTTGCACGCAGCCACGGGTAACGGCAATCGCGGCGTCGTCGGGCGTAAAGCCCGCGGCGAAGCCATTGATGCCCTCCTCCTTATCCATCATGTAGACCTCGGGCACCGGCGTGCCGGAGGCGATGGCCATCTCCTCGACGACGTTCATCAGCTTGCGCTCATCGGCGTCCTGCGTCATCGGGTCGATTTTACGTCCGCCGACACTTTTCGCGACGACACCGCCGCCGCCCTTGAGCTCAGCAATCTTGGAGAGACTCGCTCCGCCAATAACCAGCGTCGTGACCCCGGCAACACTGGCCAGAACCATCGGTGACCAGAGCACCCATTGCACCGGTTGGTTTTCGGGCGTCGTCCCGTAGCTGTAAAAGACCATCACCAGCGCATACAACGCGGCGATGATCGACACCACGGCCAACACAAAATAAACGACCAACAACTTCGTGCGCGAATGCGCGTGATCCTGAGCAGCGAAAAAATCCATAGGATTTTATTAGTCCATCGTCCGTAGTCCTTGGTCCATAGTCGATTGATTGCGAAGATTCGCACGCGACCAAGGACTAAGGACGACGGATTTCCCGACTCTTAAAAAGATACTTTGACTGCCTCCCGCTCCTCGGGCTGCTGAATTTCGAACAATTCGGCTTCCTGGAAGTTGAACGGGCCTGCGATGAGGACATTCGGGAAGGTTTCCCGCGCGGTATTGTAGGTCATCACCGAGTCGTTGTAAGCTTGGCGGGCGAAGGCGATTTTGTTCTCGGTCGAGGTGAGTTCCTCGGTGAGCTGCATCATGTTCTGGTTCGCCTTGAGGTCCGGGTAGGCCTCGGACAAGGCGAATAACTTGCCCAGGGTGCCGGTCAATGCGGCTTCCGCACCGATCAACTGCTTCATCGCACCGGGATCGCCCGGATCCTTGGCGGCCTGCTGGTTGGCGTTGGCGGCGGAATTGCGTGCCTGGATTACGGCCTCAAGCGTCTCGCGCTCGTGCTTCATGTAACCCTTGGCCGTCTCGACCAGGTTGGGGATCAAATCGTAGCGCCGCTTGAGCTGCACATCGATCTGCGCGAACGCATTTTTGAAGCGGTTCCGCAGGGTAACCAGCTTATTGTAAATGCCGATCACCATGAATACCACGATGATCCCAATGAGGACGATTACGCCCAGTCCAATCATAATTCCCATAGCAAAACTAAGTAGAGGTTCGACGGTAAATCTAGCAGGGATTTATCCGCTTGGGAATTATAAAGCGCGGGGTGCTTTGGAATCACTTCAGGCTCTAACCCTATGCAGCTCGGCGAGTGCCGCAAGATAAGCTATTGCAAGAAACACGGAAATGATCGGAAAACATGCTATAGCACCACGATCAATTAACATCAGGCCGAAACCAAGAAACCAGACCAATATAAAATATACATTGAAACCGTTTCTCCACTTTCTCGACAAACCTCGAAACAGAACTTTGCTCCAGTCTCCCTTCAAGGTCCACCCCAAACCATGTGTCCGATCAATGTCGCTCATCGGATTCCACAGGCAGATGAAAGCAACAAAAAACAGTAACGCTAAAATCGGCTCAGTTGACTCATAACCAGTCAAAAACATAAGCGTGCTCGTTAGCCAACAAACAATAAACCCGCCCAAAGCCATTCTGGCACGTAGCTGCGCGGATAAGGTCATGATCGCCAACTGCCTCAGTCCTTCCACTCAGCGAGGAAGCGGCTGACGTCGCTCAAGCTCGGGCTCTTGGCCGTGCGGACGTAGATGCCGGAGAAGCAAACCGCATTGTAAAGGCAGGCCAATGGAGAGAGATCGATCAAACGGCCACACATGAAACCGGCATTGAAGTGGTCGCCCGCTCCGGTGGTGATCTTCGGCGATTCGCAATACGGACCCGCAACCCACCATTCGCCGTCGCGCGTGGCGCAGGCTGCGGAGTGGGTCGGGTGGATGACGACGCAGGAAAGATCGAGCGCCTGGCGGATGCGTTGGGCACCAGCCTTGAGCGATGATTCTTCGTCTTCCGGAGCACCGACGTCGAGCACGTTGGCGACCTGGACAGCTTCGCTGAAATTCAACCCCAGCGTCACCGCGCCGTAGGACTGGAAGCGCGCAATGCTCTTGAGCGCGGCGCGCAGATCGGACTCCGAGCGTTTGGCCGGGTCACAAAGATCAAAGAAGAACTGGCGGTTTTCGTGGGGCCCAAGATTCGGGAACACCTTGTCGCACAGGTCGTTGAACAAGTTGGAAAGGTTGGGCAGCATCGTCCAGTTGACGACGGCCATCAAGTCAGCGCGCGAGCAGGCATCGAGGAATGCGCCTTCGCCCATGGCATCGATGACGTGCTGATAATCGACATCTTCGAGGGTCGCCATGTTTCCAAACATGATCTTGCCGTCGGTAAACTCCGCTGCGGTCGTGATGCCGGGATTCGTCACGGAAATCGCCTTCGTTGCTTTGGCAAAATCTTCGAACACCGGGTGAATCGCGGGCTGCCCCAGCGCACCGATGTATTGGACATCCACCTGAGCGCTGTGCATGGCGTTGGCCATAATCGGCCCGTTGCCTCCGAGCTTTTCGAGCTGTTG
>JBNNDZ010000087.1:0-6223 GCA_050285865.1 Puniceicoccales bacterium | reverse complement strand
AGTGCGGTTGATGGAATCGCAAGCCATCCATGCGGTATGGTACTTCACTTTCCTGTTGCTATTGATACTGCTTCTCATTAAAGTGCCCACTTGCTCGCTGCAACTCGTCATGAACCGGGGGTTACAATGACCATCAAAACGCGCATCATCGTGTCGGTGTTTGTGTTGTTCCTCGTGTCGGCCGCTATGTTGGCCGCCACCTGGATCGTCACCGACTCACAGAAAGGGGATGGATTGGTTATCAATCTTGCCGGCCGTCAGCGTATGCTGAGCCAGAAGATTGCCAAGGAGGCACTCGCCTTCATCGCCTCCGGAAACGAATCCCATAAGAACAACCTCAACCCTCGGTGTGGCGGTGTCCCTCGAAGGTGTGCCTGAGGACGACGAGCTACTGCTGGAAGCCTGGCGCGACAGCCTGCTTGAGCAACTGGAGGAAGACGTGAATGCATTGCTCGAACTGATCGGAAAGTTTGGTCCCGGCGAAACGGTTCATTTGACCGATGCGCAGGCGGACGGTGCGCTGCGGGCGGCGGCCGCAATTCGCCTGAAAATCCGCGAAGTCTTTCTCAATGGTCTTCCCAACCAGGCCTTGGAAACGGGCAATGTCGATCTGGCACGCCTGTCGCCGGATCAGCATAAGCCGTATGCATGCTACAGTTTTCTGGCAGGTTTTCAGGAGGCTATTTGCGCCCAACTGATGCCGGACTTTTACGACGACTTCGACGACTTCGAGGAAGAGGATTGATCGTCAGTAAGTGGCGAGATTCGCAACTGGTGTATTGGCCTGGATTGGTGCGGGCAGTTTTTTCGTCCGCTCTAGCCTACGTAAAACCCAGTAGGGACACCGGGCTCCAGCAATCAAATCAAACGAGAAGTGGTATTACGCCGCGGCTACATTTCGGGTTCTTCCGTGGAATGGGCTGGCACCAGGCGCGATTTCTCCCATTGATGGAGCGCGCTACCAACCAACGAATTCCCGCCATGATGCTACGTCCTTTCACGCTATTATTTTTGACTGCCCTTATCGCGCTTGCCGGTTGCGAATCGCAACAACGTTGGGCGGTGCCGACCACGTTTGTTATCAACAACCTCGCCCAGCCGCCAAAGGAGGTGTATGCGAAGCTCAAGCGCGCCCTCGGCGTTTCCAAATACCCGCTGACGGACATTACGGTTCTCAATGAAGACCCGTTTGTTTTTCGACTGGAGAATGTGAATACTTATGCTGAGTTGGAAGAAGCCCGCTCGGTAGTCGAGCGCGTGTTATCGCGTGACTTCGAACCGACCCGGCTTGCGTATGCCACGCTCACGTTTCAGGCGGTAACGGGCACCGCAAAGGCCTCGATTCAGGCCAAAGGTGATGCGACGCCGGGGGCCGTTGTCTATGTGGATATTGGCAGCGACAATCCCGTGAAAACCGAAGTCCCGGCGACGGGTGAGTGGGCGATTTCGATTGAGCCCAATCCTGGACTGCTGGGCCGGGATGGGGAAATTTATGCGCTCATTGTCAAAGAGCTGACCTACGAGGTCATCCGCGCAAATGTATTTCATCCCGCGGGTTCGGAGCGCATTTCGAAGTCCAGCCTGCCGTGGGATTCCAGTCTTTGGCCGTTGATTCGATCAATCCCCAACCGCGAACTCATGCCTACGCCGAAGGATCCCGATCACAAAGAATAGCCTGGCAGATTGCATTGCTTGCGATTTTCGCGTTGACCGCATCGCTGGGGCGCTTTGACTGGGCATCTTTATGGAAGCTGAAAACCGCAGATTGGTGACGCCGCTTGGTGCCTTGATTGATGTTGTCCTGTCTGGGCTGGTGTTCCTGGTGTTCTTCATTTTCATCATTCCGCCCCACGTGCCGTTCTACGATCCGTTCTGGAAGACGTTGTTTACAGCCTACACTTCGATCGTAATGGCTGGGTTCTCCTGGTTGGCATTCTGCCTGTTCCGCGTTACGCTGATTGATCAGCTTCGCGCCAACAAGGCGAAGTAGCCACCTTCGAGTGCGCTTTTCATCCAATTGCCTCCAGTATATGTTTGGGAGGCAATCGCCCACGCCCGAGCAGACTATTTAATGTGAAAGTGCTCTACGGGCGAACAGCCACCTTGCGCTGATTACTCCACGGTAAACAGGCTGGGCAGTAGACCGGGATTGAAGGACCAATCATTTATCGTGATCCTTGTCGGTTCTTCATTCTGAGAATTACGGACGGTAATTTGTGAGGGCACAACGTACTCTCCTGATTTCTCGAAATCCTCGAAGTTGATTTCCAGCGTTACTGGGCTGCCATCGGTCTCGATTATCGCCACGCGCTTGATTTCCAAAGAGGTAAAGCGGTTGAAGTGGTGCTGGATTTCCGTGCCTGGGAAGGCCAGATTGGTGAGGACTTGCGTATTGGGGGCTACCTCGATGTCTTCATGGCCCCGATCAACGAGCTGGTCGCGATTCGCATCGTATTGCCAGATGGTCAAGGGGGGCGTCGAAGTCAATATGAAGGTCAGGCATTCGACCGGGGTGAGGCTTCGGGTGGAATTGCTTTGCGGTGATGTAATTTCCTCCCGACCGGTTAAGCCATCGACGACAGTCGTAGTTTTCTGTGCGCCGCGGTGTTCTACGCGTCGTATTTGATTGGGGGCGCGGACAAAGTATTTCACCTCGCTATTTTGAATCCCGTTGTTGAGCATACCGCCGAACGAAAGGGTCCGTACCGTTTTCAACTGCGATACGCGCGAGTAACGGTCCACCAACTCATCGACCGTAACCCCGACCGCGTTGAGATTGCGCAGGGCGGCGTCCCGGATCTCCTCCATCGAGTCGTCGAGTTTTGGATTATCTGGCACAAACCCGGCGAACTCAGTGCGTTGGCGCTCTTTTTCGATTCGCTCTTTTTCGCCAACAATTTGCTGGGCAAGTCCTTTGGCGTAGGGGATGAAAAAAATGGCTGCGCCTGCGATGGTCAAACCAAGCAAACTGAGGAGAATATACCCGCGAACTTTCCACTTGGGCTTTGAGTGAACCCGTCTTGGAGTGGACGCAAATTGTTTTTGTGAACGGGTGTTGGCCTTGTGGGCATCCTGGCTTACCAGCGATCGGCCTTTGCGTTCCCGCTTTGTGGCATTGAGGTCCGGCTTTGGTTTTGGCTTGGGGGTTGGTCGTGGCCCATGTGGCTGTGCAAAGGGAGGGCCATTGTTTGGGCCGGGCGGTCTGGCGTGTGGGGGCTGTCCAAACGCACCACTTCCGGGTGGAGGTGGTGGCGGCGGCCCAGGTGGAAAACGACCATGCATTTTGCTCATATAAACACTCTATCTGTCGGGTTATCAACAATCGATTCGGGCACATTAATAAGTCCCTTTTGCAATTTCATCCGCCAGAAGTGGATTGAGGCTCGCACTTTGGCTAGGTGGAAGTGACATTATACGGGACTTGAAACCGCCATGTCTTCGACGCATTCTTTAAACCGCCGCCGCATCGTTGCCTGCATCTGGGATTTCGATAAAACGTTGATACCAGGATACATGCAAGAGCCACTTTTCCGTCGTTTCGGGATCGATGGTAAGGAGTTCTGGCAGGAAGTTAATACGCTGCCCAAAATTTACGCTGAGCGTGGCGTTCGCGTTTCGCCCGATACGATTTACCTCAATCACCTGCTTAGCTTTATTAAGAACGGGCCGCTCAAGGGGCTGCGCAACAGTGATTTGCGTGAGCTGGGGGCGGAGCTGCCTTTTTATCCGGGTATGCCGGAGTTGCTGCGTGAGTTGCGGGAGATTACCAAGGCGGAGGCGCGCTACCGGCGTCACGACATCGTGCTGGAGCATTATGTTATCAGCACCGGACTCGCGGAGATGATTCGCGGGAGTAAGATCGCGTCTGAGGTGGATGGCGTGTTCGGTTGCGAGTTCATTGAAGCGCCGTTGCCCCCGCATTACCTGCGGCAGGACGAGTTGGAAATCCCGATGGAGTTCGAGATCAGCCAGATTGGTGTGATGGTCGACAACACCATTAAGACGCGCTACATTTTCGAGATCAACAAGGGCTCGAACCTCAATGCCGACATCGATGTGAATGCCAAGATGCTGCCCGAGGACCGGCGAGTGCCCATCGAGAACATGATCTACATTGCCGATGGACCCAGCGATGTGCCGGTGTTTTCGGTGGTCCGGCGTCATGGTGGAAAGACCTATGCGGTTTATGATCCGGAGCGTGAAGGCGAATTCCTCCAAAACGACCAACTCCAGCAGGATGGCCGGGTGGACAGCTACGGACCGGCGGATTACACCGCGATTTCGCAAACTTCTCGTTGGCTTAAAATGCAGGTGCGCCGCATCTGTGACCGCCTCGCGGATGAAGGTGAAGCCGCGCTGGCCATGCGTGTAAAGAAGCCGCCGCGTCACCTGCATCCGCCAGAAAATAAAGAGTCGGCCGCCAAGCCCACCGATGAACAGGGGCAGTTGTTTGATTGAGTGTAAGCTGAGGAGTAACGTTTTGTGACGATCATGTTACTGTCGTTGTTTCGCCTTTGATCTGGTGGGGAGACCTGCTAAAGCCTGCTCCGGTATGAAACTCACTGCTATTTGGCGTTTCTGGGCGGTCTCAGGTCTAGGGCTGGCAATGTTGGCGTTGGCCGGCTGCCACTCGGCACAAGATTTTGAATATAAGGGTAAGACCTATAACACGCTCAATGCGGTCTCCATTGACAACCGCGAGCCTTACCCAATCACCCGTGATGCCTGGCGCCTCGGTCTCAACCGCGAAGCCACGATCGATGGCATTCCGATTTACATGGGGGCGAGCGAAGATGGCGATGTCATCCGTTTCAAGATCGAGCGTTACTATTTCGGCTCGAAGTCGGCCCAGCTCAAGCAGGGCACGAGCATTTCCACTTCAGCGCTCCGGGCCATCGAAGGGGATCTCGAAGCGAAGGGTTTCACCATCGACGACATTGTGGCTGTGTATGACATGGACACGCCGTTTGATTTCCTGCCAGCCGCAAACACCATCGGCTACAAACCGGGCATGCCGCCGCAGGTGACCGGATTTTACCTGATTTCCCAGCCTGGTGCTTATGATGCACTGTTGGAGGCGATTGCGGAGCGACCCGCGCCGGAATCCGCGCCCGCTGCCGAATTCGAAAATGCCGAAAGCTAAGCGCGCCTGACCAAATTATCTGCTCAAACCTGACTGTTTATGAAGCCAAACCGCTTTCCTTGCTTTGCCTATTTAATGGGTGCCATTTTGGCCGTCCTTATGTTCACCGGGTGCACGTCCTCCCGGGATTTTGATTACAAGGGGCAGGAGTATGACACGGTGCAAAGCATGTCCATCGACAACCGTAAGCCATTTCCAGTGTCGCGCGATACTTGGCGCCTGGGGCCGACGAATGACCAAGTCATCGCCGGGGAAGAGGTCTCGCTTGGGGCCAGCGAGGACGGTAAAACAATCATTTTCCGCGTCGCTTTTTATGCCTTCGGAAGCAAGTCGCAGTGGAACCTCAAGGCCACCGAGCGCTCGACGAAGGTCATGGATAAAATCGTTTCGGACCTGCAAAAGGCGGGCTATCCGATCATCCGTCGCGTGGCGATTATCGACCGTGCAAATCCGCTTGGATACAACTTTGGTGGCCCTTCGCGTGTGATTGGTTTCTACCTGTTCTCTAACAAGGAAGGTGCCTACGACGCGCTCCTGGAAACGCTTGCCGCACGCCCGGAGTCGGAGAAAATTGCCGACTGGGACAAGCCAGAAGTAGAAGCGCCAGTGGCTGAGGAAAATCTTGCGGCCGAAGCGCCGGACCACGAAGGTGCTGCGGAAGAGGCCAATGACCCCGCCGAAGCCATGGAAGCCGACCAGGAAGAAGAATCCTTCTGGGATGTGTTCTAGAATGGTCTCAGCGAAATTCGTTGCATTTTTCCTTAGCCTGAAAAGCTGTCTCAACGTAGCGAGGGGTGAAACCCCTCGTATAATTGAATTCTTCTTCATCAAGCCTGAAAGGCTTGGTCAACTCGTTGTCAGCAAGTGCTTTGAGCAAGGCTTCCAGCCTTGGGTGTGAAGTGTTCAGTCCTACCGATGGGTTTCACCCATCGCTACGTTGACTAAGCCCCTTGGGCTTTATTCCGTAAAGAACTTCGCTGTCACCACACTAAATCGTGACTTGGTTCAACCAACGGCCCAGGAAAATGTATTCGGATGTTCACTTTTCAGTTGTAGACGAGCGTGTTTTTTAGTATCAAT
>JBNNDZ010000086.1:0-2760 GCA_050285865.1 Puniceicoccales bacterium | reverse complement strand
TAGTTTTTGTTGTTAAAGTACCGCCTTCGAAACTGATGAAAATGCCGCTGTGCAACCCGAAGCCTTTCCCGCATGGCCGGCGCATTTCGCCGGACGCTTCGGGTGTAGAGCAATTCAAAGCGCTGAAAAAGCCCTCAGCGGGCTTAACGCTTCAGCGGAATCGGGGCGTTTGTGGGAAACAGGCTGTCATTGCTGGCGATGATGGCGTTCGCCGCCTTGATGGCCGCGCTGTTCTCAGCCGCGTTCCGGCTTTCGACCATCGCAAGCGGCACGTCGCTGGCAACCGGCAATTCCGTCTTGATTTCGGCGCTCGCGACCTCGATGGTTTCCGTCGCCGTGGTCATGCCACCCGGCGCCTTGACCGGGATCGGTACCTTGACCTCGGTAGCGGCGACTTCCACAGGAGCTGCAGTCTCTGTTGCCTGGACCGGCTTTTCGGCCGGCGCGGCACTGGCCACCTGGATGGCGCCCTCGCCGAAGCGGCCAGGATCGACGCCATCCGGCACGGCCGGCGTGTCCTTCTCGTAGGATGCGAGAAGGTAATCCATGTCGTTGGCCTTCTGGGGCGCCGGACCGACATAGTCGACGCGGACATTGGCAACACCGGCGCCGGTCATGTCCAGCATTTCCGCAGCCTTCTTCGAGAGATCGATGATCCGTCCCGAAACGAAGGGACCGCGATCGTTGACGCGGACAATGACGGAGCTGTCGTTGTCGAGATTGGTGACCCTGACATAGCTCGGTAGCGGCAGCGTCTTGTGCGCGGCCGAGAGGTGGTTCATGTCGTAGGTTTCGCCGCTTGCCGTGCTGCCGCCATTGAAGCGCGGTCCGTACCAGGAGGCCTGTCCGGTCTTGCTATAGCTGTCCACCGCCTTCGGCGTATACCACTTGCCCTTGACCTCGTAGGGCTTGCCGATCTTCTGATAGGCAAGCGGGTCGGAAACAGGCTTGACGGCGGCAATCTCCTTGGCGTCTTCTTCCGTCTTGTCGGAAGCATCGCCAGTCGTCGCGCACGCGGTTAACAATGCAGTAACGGTCAGCATCGCGACCGAGGCGGAAAACCGGAATTCCTTCATGCCAACAGTTCTTCCATCTACTTTCGTGGCCGGTGGAAGTTCCTTCCCGGCTGCTGAGGGACTTGAATTTCTGTCACCGTGACCTATGCAGAGCCTTAATGGCGTCTTTGTGGCGGATATCAAAATCGAAGCGGGTGCGCAACCCGCAATTGCCAAGGGCCGATTTCCGACCGCTGCCGCGTGCATCCGGAATTTACCACAACCGCGCCCAAGCGCCATTGACCATTGCCAGAAGCCGGTGGTAAAGCCCGTTTCGCCCGGCGCCCCAACACGCGCCGTCTCCGGAGGAGTGGCCGAGCGGTTTAAGGCACCGGTCTTGAAAACCGGCGTGCGTGAAAGCGTACCGTGGGTTCGAATCCCACCTCCTCCGCCATTTACCGAGTTACCATATCATTGATATAAAACGATAAACTGTAATTTTTTGCCTGCAAAAAATCGTTTCCATTCCACAAAACCGAGGGCGCGTCCGCCCTGTAGCGCTCCGTTGATCACGCCTGAGTTCCAACCTAAACTTATTGGAGGGGTAAATGGGGGAATAAGATGCCTCATCAGCATAATCTGATTTTCGCCTGCGTGTTCGCGTTGGCACCGAGCGTATGTGTAGCAGCAAGCGACGAAATCAATTCATGCGTTGCAATCAGCGACGATACCGAGCGCTTGAAATGCTATGATGATATCGCTGCGCCACCGACTACTGAAAAGGTTAAACGAGAACCGAATTCAGAGTGGAACGTGTATACGCAGAAATCGGAAATGGACGACTCGCTTGCTGTCATTGCAATTGTTGTGTCCGACGATCAATTTCAGGGACCGTACGGAATTAAGCCAACGTTTGGTTCATTAGGCGTACGCTGCGTCGAGAACACCACGTCAATTCTAATAGGTTTAGGCGATTACCAACTGGCTGACCATGGCGGCTATGGAGTTATCGAATATCGCCTAGACAGCGATGCACCCAAAAGCAAAAGCTTTGAAGCCTCAACGGATAGTTCAAGACTCGGACTCTGGAATGGAGGACAGGCAATCCCATTCATCAAAGCGATGTTTGGGAAAGAAAAGTTGACCGTGCGAATTACGCCGTTCTCGCAGACGCCGGTCACAACATCATTTAATATCACAGGACTCGAGCAGGAAATAGCGCCTCTGCGCGAGGCTTGTCATTGGTAACGCCAACCCGAGTCCTATGAACGCTTCGGCGGCCTACTTACAGCCGTTCTTGCTGCAAGTAATCCTCTTGGTCGTGTTAACCCAATGACTAGGATTTTCTCTGGTATTGAATCCGCAACCAGTTGTCCCGCCTTTTGTTCCCACATGAACCTCGCCTGTGGGTGTATGTTCGACAGCTATGTTGAACTTCCTCTTTCTAGCATACTGACAGGACCATCTATAGCACGAAACGTCCAACCCGAATTGGCTTATCGGTGATACTAAATGCCTATACCAACAAAACTGAAAGCGAAAGAATTATATTCTTGACGTTAGCAATACCCCCCCCGACTTGCAGCCAATTGTCGCACGAATATCGCTCCACGCCATCCCTGACGCCAAAAGCTTTGCAATACGGTTACGCTGCTTACGGTCTCGCGCTCAACACCGAGAGCCTGAGACCGCACCGGCAGATTGCTCAGCCATGTCCAGCAGCAAGCCTCCGCAGAACCCCGTCAAGCATCGCGTCGCAGGCCGC
>JBNNDZ010000085.1:0-4514 GCA_050285865.1 Puniceicoccales bacterium | reverse complement strand
CACCAGCTTGTCCCAGACCTCTTGCGGCACTGCCGGGTTGGGCGACATTTCCTTGGGATTGATCAGCACCCGGCGTCCCAGCAGCGGGTCGCCAAGTTCGCCGCCGGTCATCAGCGATTGCACCACAGCCTTGACCGTCGCCTGATTGAAGTTTGGCAACAGGCAGTCGACCGCGTTCAGCCGTTCATTGCCGGGGATGCGCCGCGCCAGCGGGGTCCGCACCATGCGGCCCAGCAACTGCGTGATGTGGGTCTGATCGCTTGCCGCCCGGAAGGACACCATGACCTCGGCGCGGGGACAATCCCAGCCCGTGCTGATCGCTTCCTTGGCCAGAAGGATGCGCACATGCTCGCTTTCCTGCACCCGCTCGGGCGCAATGTAGGGCACGGAATGCCTACCGAAACTCTCAGTCTTCTTCTCGCCAAAGACGTTATAGACGCAGTCATGCGGCAATTCGGGCCAAGTATCGAAGATAACCTTCAACCAAGCGGCGATGTCTTCCGCGTTGGGCGTGTTGGGCACTTGCAGGACCATGAGCGGCGTCACCTTGCCACTTTCGCCCTGTTCCGCCGCGTAAGCCTCCCAAGCCTTCGTAATGTCGCGCAACTTCGTCGTCCCGCGCCTGAGCAGCACAGTGGCGAAGTCGCCCGTCTCATCCGGCACGTCCAGATTGATCGTGTCCTTGAGCAGACCGGAATCCTGCACCAGCTTGGAATTCACCACGACATTGGGCAGCGCCGTGCGGTCCTGCATCGCCTTCACGGCCTCGTCAAAACGCTGCACGGTCGCGGAAATGCCCCAGACCACCGGCACACCTGGCACCCCACCCTGACCGTTGATCAGTCGTGTCACGATGGTCTTGGTGCCGCGCTCCGGCTCGCGCATCCCCCGGTGCGCTTCGTCCAAGACCAGATAAAGCGTCAGGTCGGGGTCTTCGATGGTGTTGCGGATCGTGTCCCAGATCGTGTGCGACCGCGCATCAGGCATGAGCGGCGTTCCATGCACCACCTCAACCCCGTTATCCTCGGGGTCATGCCCGCGCACCAGAAGGCTTGTCTTGCTCAGCTTCTGGGTGTTGAGGAAGTAAATCTTGCCCGCCTCGAATGTGCCACGCGAAAAAGTGTTTTCCACCGTGATCAGGTCCGAGACGGTCAGCTTGTCCGCCGCCTCCATCAGCCGGAACTTGGATTGTTCGTTCAGCGACGGGTCATCGGAAAACCAGATCACGACCGCGCCGGGATCGGCCTCGAAATCGTAATCGTCGGAACCAAAAAACAGCGCCTCGAACACGGCAGCGGCCATGACCGTTTTTCCGGCGCCCGTGGTGGCGGTCAGGGAGAAGGCGTTCTTTTCCTGATCTTCGTGCCAGCGTCTGCGGGCCTTCTTGATACGGTCCAGCACCTGCGCAACGGCGTCATCCTGGTAATCTTTGAGCGTAAATTTCATGTCTCAGCGCCCCATCGCGAAGCGGAAATTGGTGAGGTAGGATTCATAAAGCCGCACCGCCTCGACCCCTTCGGGCAGGCGCTGGGCGACGGATTGAAAGCGCCTGTCGTCGTCGGTGACGATATAGGCAATGCGAATGCCGCCCTTGGCCTCGACCGCGTCGACAAAGGGCGCAGCGGCGTCCAGATCGGTCAGCAGCCCATAGGTATCCGCCACCTCCCACCCGGCACCAGGCAGCGCGTCAATGCGCCGCCCCTCGCTGCCTGCCCGCATCCACAGAAGCGGGGCAATGCGGGAAAAGGCGCGGTTGTGGCTGATCGAGACCGGGGTCTCATAGGTCAGCGTGAAGAACTCAGCGTTTTCCTCAAACCCCTCGGCCATCGGGAATTCGTCGTTAAACTTGTATTCACCCTCAACCAACTTGCCTGTTGGTGTTCTGCCTGTAATGGCGGCTTCGATACGCGGCTTGGTTATGTAGTCACAAATCCCAAGTTTTTCCCATTCGGCATCACCGGGTCTGAGGCCCTCTTCTGACAGGTCTTTCTGTTCGACCGCAGCAACTTCGTTGTTTGTCACAGAAATACAGCGACGACGACCGCCATCTTGTTTATTCAATCTCATTACAGCATGTGCAGTCGTGCCGGAGCCTGCAAAAAAATCAAGTATGGTGGCGTCTAGTTTTCCTTTCACGAAGTAACGCAATGTGTCCTCTACGGCATACAACGATTTCGGGAAGGGGAATTGTCGGCCTTCCAAAAGAAGGCGCAGCGTTGTGGTACCATATTGTCCAGCATCATGTGAACTATTCTGCCATGCTGTAGTGGCCCTCGTCACCTTGCCCTCTGTTGCAACCACGATTTTCGACCCGTCCCCACGCTCACCTGTAACCTTCCAAGTGCCATCGTTTAGCTTCGGGAGCGAGGCAGCACTAATGTAGGTGAAGATAAAGGGCTGTTTCTCATGCCCAGGCGTGACACGCACTAGGCCAAGATCGTGTAGCTTTTTCAGGGAAGGCGCAGTCAATCCCCAGTTCATTTCCATTCCGTCTTCGCGGATCGGAAAAACCGGTACTGCGCCGTCGATACTAGGAACACTGTTGATGTCATCTTGGGGCTTCAATGCCTCTCCTAGATGTACGATCTTACCAGTTTTCTCATTCACATAGATTGGATAGAATTGGGCTACACCGCCCTTTTTTGTTCCACGCTTTGAAGAAACGTCAGTTCGCCTAAGATACCACCAGCGAACTTCTTTCGTAACGCCGTCGCCCTTTGGATGCGCAACTGAAATGTCTCCTAGTGTCACAAAGAATATGTATTCGTCCGACCTAGAGAAAAGGTTGTCCCTTTTTGCGCCTGAGGGGTTAATTACGGCGCTGACCATCTGAATTTGGGCCTCTGGGAAGGTCTGTTCAAGCAGCAGACCCAAGCGCAGGTACTCTTTTTCGTCAATGGTTACAATCATTACTGAACCGGTAGGGTTCAAGAGAGAACGGGCAACCTTCAATCGCCGCTCCATGAAAGCGAGCCACTTGGAGTGCCGGTAAAGATCATCCCCTTCAACGTAATCGTTGTTGTATTTCCAGTCCTTCGCTCCGGTGTTGTAAGGAGGATCAATATAGATCACGTCCACTTTTCCCCGATGGGTGAAGGTCAGCGCCTCCAGGGCGTGGAAGTTTTCTCCGTTGATCACGGTATGAAACGGCTTGTCGCCGCCGCGCTCTACCTTCCCGGTGCTGACAAGGCCGGGATAGATGTAGTCGCGGAACTCGGCCACCACGATCAGGTCTTCGACCGCGACCGTCTGCGTTTTCGCCTCATCCGCGCCGATCAGGCCAAGCTGCGCCACGCGGGCACCACCCTCCTTCGACGTGCGCACCACCTTCCACAGCCGCTTGTCGCCCTTGTCGGTACTGCCACGGGGCGGCAAGACGCGCACCTTGTCGCCCTTGCGGATGGGCCTTCCGGGCAGCTCCACGGACTCCGGCGTGTGCCGTTCAAAGTTCAGCCCAAAGGACCGGCGACTGGCCAGCGCCTTGAACTCCCGCTCCAACTCGCGCCCCAGATCGGCGTCTTTTGATTTCGCCTGCGCAATCAGATCGGTCAGACGGGACATTGTTCACGCTCCTGGCAGTTCAAATCGTTTCATGCGCGCACATACCCGAACACGGAGGTTGCAAAGGGTTTCCATTCAGCAGCAGAGGCGGCGCATGGAAACAAGCGATATGACAAGACTCGCACGAACACAAACACCTTGATCCGCATTCCCGCGAACCCCATATTTTCACAAGGTCAACTAGGCGGGCGCAAGATATGGCATCCTACAGCGGTTTACTGCGGAAGGCTCCACCGGCTCGGCTCAAAGCGTTCCTGGAAGCGCGGCACGTCACCGCGCCCGACGACTTCGACTGGACCAGCGAGGGACGCGGCACCACATTCGTCCGCTCCGTAGATGGCCTTCTGAGCAGCCTGCCAGATCAACAGCAGGACGCGGTGAAAGCCGAACTCGACCACCTGCACACCCTTGCCGATGGCAATGGTTTGACGGCGGCAGAGCGTGTGTGCGCGGGACAGCGTATTGACCTGGAAGGGTTTGAAGGGATTCAGGACATCCTCTTGATGCTCGCCATATCGCACCCCAAGATCATCGACCGCGTTTCGGCGGACACGTCGCTTTTACGATTTTCCGGCGGGAAAGGCTGGGCCGGGTTCCAACTGGATCAAGGCGGAAAACCCTGGGCGCTGGACGATGAGGACGACCGAAACGCCTTCTTGCGCGACGTCATGGAAATCCTTGAAGTGGCGGAGCATCGGAGAAACGAAGCGGATTGGTTCAAGTCGATCCGCGTTCATCCAACTACGGGCGAGGCAACCGAAATCACGCAGGCGACGATCTACGTCGAAGACAGGGCCGAAAGCGAATTGGCGTTCGGGTCGTCTGCAACCTTGGAAAGGCAATTGGTTCAGAAGGTCGTGGAAGTCGGCCTAGCCTGTGATGCCAATTCGCGGATCGTGGAAATTGCCGCGCGCGGTGGAAAGAAAGTCAGGGATAAATACGCCGCATCCTTC
>JBNNDZ010000084.1:0-4287 GCA_050285865.1 Puniceicoccales bacterium | reverse complement strand
CCACCGGCCAGCATAAATCCCAGTTCCGGGGTGTAGGCAGGACCGATCAAGGGAGCTGCCGATTTTTTCTTCGCAGACTTTTTCCGAACGGTCTTCTTCGCGGTCTTCTTCGCCGCTTTCTGGGTAGTCTTCTTGGTCACTTTCTTCGTAACCGGCGCTTTCTTGGCGACACGTTTGGAAGCCGCTTTCTTAGCCACTGTCTTTTTCTTCGGAGCTTTCTTTGCCGCATTTTTTTTCGTGGCGGCTTTTTTCGCTGCTTTTTTCGCCGTAGTCTTTTTGGCGGCCTTCTTGGCCGCTTTCTTAACGGTCTTCTTTGATGCAGGTTTCTTGGCCTTCTCATCGGCCTCCGAAGCTTCTTCAGCGTTGAATACCGTTTCGTGGAAGCGAGTAATGTTCTCTTCGATTTTTTCCACTACCGGAGCAGAAAAATCGTAGGCTGTGTTGAACATCGATGTCAGCGCGTCACAAGTCTTGTCCAGTAGATCACCGTGGTAATCCTTCGGCTTAACCTTCTGCTCACGCAGAAACTTTTTCACGGACTTCGAGAGCAGACCTTTTTTAAGCTTCTTCATAGCCTTGCCTTCAAGTGACTTAGGCAAGATTAGCTACGGATTAACACAATAGCAAGCCAAAGCTGACACCTAAAGGTAACCAGTCTGCAATGCGGACTAATACCGCACCGTGCGGCCAAAATAAGTCATCAGCCAAAGCTCTTTCCAGAGACGGTAACGGCCATCAAAGGACAAGCGACCATGCTCTTCCTGGTATTCACGTGGCAAGAGATAGCCCAACTTTAAATTGGCGAGTTCGAGGTTGTTTTGCTGGCGATTCAGGTCGTCCAGCGGCTCGTCGTCTTCCCACACTTCCACGTTCGCTCCATCTCGCAGGAGTCGACGACGGTGGAAGCGCAGAAGCTTATCCAGCGAGCGGCAAAGCGGCTTACGGACGATGAACCAGCCCTCTGGATAGTAACCACCGAATGGAACGCGGACGTTGTCTGTAATGACGCGCTCGCCTTCCACTGTTTTCGTGGTCAACACGTAGCTGACCTGGAATGCGCCGGTGGGCAGTGGAATGAAAAGAATCTGCACCCGCACGAGGCCCTCTTCGTCCTGATAAATACTCGAACGGATGGCGAACTTGGAGTCCAGCGGTGCCTTGAGCGATTCCAGCTTTTTAAAGCCGCAAGAACGCAACCAGTCACGCAGGACAATGAAACGCTTTTGCGCGGGCCATTCATCTCCCTCCGTATTTTTACGGAAACGCGGGAAGAGCGGAATGGTGCTGCGGCTGACCTTGGTGCAGACGATCCAATTGTAGAGTGTCTCAAGTAGGAACCAAGCGAGGAACGCAACCGAGGCCAATACCCAGAATGGACGCTCGGACAGTTCGAATTCCTGGGCCGCGGATGCAACGATCAGTGCAAAGAGAACCCATTGCACCCAACGATTAAGAATCGAGAGGGCAGGACTTTGGAGTTGGTTGTTGGCAATATGCACGCCAATAGAAAAGGCGAGAAGGCCAAGAACCACTTGTGAAACAACGGTCATTTAGGAGAATTGACGCGGAAACTAAGGGCCGTGTTCCATTAAATTAGGCAACATCGCCCCGAACCGTCCAGCCCTAATTCAGACGCAGCGGCATAATCACGCAGAGGAAACTGTCCAAAGTCTTGAAAACTCCAGGGCTCAACTCGTCCTTGAACTCGAAGTAAACTTCGTCCTGAGCCAGAGCCTTGAGCGGGTCTAGCAGGAATTGCGGATTAAATGCGACCGTGACTTCGGCACCTTCGTAGCTGATGGCCATTGACTCGTGCGATTCTCCGTATTCGGGCGAGGAACCGGTGATTTCGAGCAAGTTGTCCTTCAGCTTGAGCTTAACCGAATTGTTTTTGTCGCTGGTGACCAATGCGGCGCGCTGCACGCATTCGGCCAAAAGCTCGCGCTCGATCTTGATGCGATTTTCGGTCTCCTTCGGGATGACCTGTTTGTAATTCGGATAATTGCCTTCGACGATTTTCGAAACGAGGTAGATCGAATCTACCAAGCCGGCATCGTCATCGCCATCGATCTTGATTTCGAAGGCCACTTGACGATCGCTGAAAGTGATCTTTACGTTTTCACCCTGACCGAGGAGGCGCTGAAGCTCGTCGACGGTTTTAGCAGGTAGGATGAGGTTACCCGCGTTGTCGTCGGCCACTTCCAGCTCTTCGCTACAAAGGGCGAGACGACGTCCATCGGTAGCAACGAGGCTCATCGCGTTGTCATTGAAGATGAAGTAGACGCCGTTGAGGATGTAGCGGTTCTCGTCCTTGCTCTGAGCGTAGGACACGCTCTTGAGCATGCCCTGCAGGGTGTCCTGCTTGAGGTTGAAAATGTGCTGGTCGGCAAAAGAGGGCAGGGGCGGGAACTCGTCCTCGCTGATGCCCATGATACGGAACAGCGAACCGCCGCTGGTGATCTTTGCTTGGCTGCCGCCGGAGGCGTCCACCTCGACATCGGCATTTGGCAGGGCACGCACGATGGTCGCGAGTTTACGGACGGGCAGTGTGATGCCGCCTGGCTGTTCGACCTCTGCCTTGATTCGGCAGCGGATGCCGAGATCGAGATTCGTTGTCGTGAGCGAGATCTGGTTGCCTTCAGCCTGAATCAGCACGTTGCTGAGAATCGGCATCGTGGCGCGAGAGCCTACCACATTGAGCACCTGCTGGAGGCCGGTAGCGAAATGGTCACGGTGAATCTTGAACTTCATTGGAGCAAAAAAGTGGGCGGTTTAGGACTTACTGGCAACGTTAGAGTATTAAGAAAATATTTTATAAAAGTATCTATTCCCTATTATAGTCGGGGAATGACGGTAACAAGACCGTAACTGCCTGCTTACAAGCGCGTTGCACCAGAGATTGGCGGGGAACAACTTTGAGCGCAAGCCCGAACAACTAATAACATGTCGGTAACTACCTGCTTATTCGCAATTATCCGCACACTTACCCCCATATTGTTCCGATGCCGTAACGGACGCGTTCCGGAGGGGTTTCGGAGGCTGGCGGAGTCCTTTCATTTTTAAGGAAGCGTCATACTCTTTCACTCGGTAGCCGCGAGCGCCCTCTCGTGAATGTGTAGTAGAGGTGTAACGACAGTCCACTGGCTTACGCCCGCGGCTACCTAATGTGCAATTTAAGTTCCGCCTCAACGAAACAGCATCACGGGAATCTTACAGCGGCGGATGAGGTCCGACGTGGTGCTGCCGATGAGGAGCTCGCGGATGCGGCCGTGGCCGTAGGCACCCATCACGAGCAGATCGATCTGATTTTTCTCCGTGAAGGATTCCACTTCGTCCTCAACGTCGCCGGTGAGGAGTTGGCAATGGGCGGCAATGCCGGCTTCATTGAGGCGCGTTTCAGCGATGTTGAGGTCGCGTGCGTGATCGGTCTCGCCCCGGCCTTCGTCGACACAGATAACGTGGAGTTCCAGGTCGCGGAGGACATTTTCAGACATGAGCCAATCAAGGGCCTTTTCAGCGCTTTTAGAGCCGTCGTAAGCGAGGCAGACCTTCTTTATTTCGCGGAATTCGCGGTTGGTAACCAGACAAGGCTGACGCGAGGCACGCACGACGCGCTCCATATTGCCGCCGAGGTGGTCCTTAGCCGATTCGGCGTTTTCACCGCGTTTGCCCAGTATGATGAGGTTCGCGGCGTTGTCGCCGGATTCATAGTCGTCCAGGCAATCAACGAGCAGGCCGGTACTGTGCTGGAAAGTGCTGTCGTCAATGGGGACACCGTGCGATTCGAGCATATTGTGGACCGCCTCGCGGATCATCCCAGCCTTTTTGTTTTCAATTTCTTCCAACTGGCCGGTGACTGCGGTGTAGGGAGTTGCGCCAATACTGCCACCGAGGTCGAACAGGAAGGGCAGTTCGAATTCCCAGAGGCTGGAAACATAAAGGGCTTCAACGCGAGCCCCCGTGCGTTGAGCGAGCCAGGCGGCGTAGCGACATGCCTCCCGTGCGTAGTTGGAACCATCAGTGCAAACGAGTATCTTGTTCATGGGTTTTTCCTTTCGATGGATACAGCGTAGCGAAGCCGGAATCACGAAACAAGCCTAACCGCGTTAAAATCAGCAGCTTGTGAATGTATTCGCCTAGAGGCGCTGTGTTGAAAAGGTAGGGCGCAGCCTCCAGGCAAGCCGCACGTCAGAGTGGTTGTTTGGAAACTCTACGTGACGCAGCGGCTTGCCTGGAGGCTGCGCCCTACCACTCAGCGTGCGCGCGGAGGCTTGAGGCCAAGCCACC
>JBNNDZ010000083.1:0-7166 GCA_050285865.1 Puniceicoccales bacterium | reverse complement strand
GGGCTTCCAGCCCGCTCAATCGGCTCCGCCTTGCGCTGCATTCATTTTCGCACCCACCTGAACGGACAATTTAAAGTGAAACTGCTCTAAAAAGCGCGAAGCCAGTTTCCTATGCTTCGCGCTTCATCGTGTAAATCTGCTTAATGCCAAATCCGGCATTCAAGGCTTAGTGCCCTGCTGGCTGCTCCAGGTAGTGTCCGGACACGAGGGCGTTGTAACCAGCGTACTTGTAAAGCTCGTGCATGGTCGGCATGTTGTAGACGCGGTTGATCACCGTCTCGATGGTTGCCTCGTTATCCACGAGGGCCATGCCGTAGTGTACGAGTTCCGTCGCAATCTTACCCAGAATATGCACGCCGATCACGCGTTCGGTTTCCTTCTCAATAATGAGCTTCAAGAGGCCACGCTTAACTCCGAGGATCTTGCCGCGCGGCATGTCGACATAACGGGCGCGACCTACAACGTAGTTTACGCCCTTGGACTTCGCTTCCTCTTCCGTCAGGCCGTAAACACTGACTTCCGGAATGGTGTAAATGCCGTAGGGAAAATGCTTGGACAGCTCAACCTGTTCGCTGAAACCGAACATATGACAAACCGCCACCCGGCCCTGGTCCATGCCAGTGCTCGCAAGTGCCGGGAAACCAATGACATCACCAACCGCCCAAATGCTGGGAACGGCAGTGCGGTATTCCTTGTCGACGACGATATTTCCGCGGCCACCAAGCTCGACACCAACATCCTCAAGGCCCAATCCAGCTGAGCAGCCAGAACGCCCGGCAGCGTAAAGGAACATTTCCGCTTCAATCGGATCTCCGTCGGACAATTTGGCATGCACCGTGGGCGCATTGTCATCCACACCAGGAATGATTTTTACTTCATCGATGCGTTGGTTAACGACAAATTCAACACCGTCGTTCTTCATGCACTCAACCAATTGGTCGCGGATTTCCGAATCGAGGAAGGACAGGATTTCGTCGTGGCTGTTCACGAGTGTAACCTTTGTTCCCATGATGGCGAAAATCGTCGCATATTCGCAACCGATCACCCCGGCACCAACAATCACGAGCGATTTCGGGATGCCCTTGATGTTCAGAATCGTGTCGGAATCATGCACGCACATACCATCAAACGGGATACCCGCAGGGTGGTACGGGAAAGAACCCGTAGCGATCAGGATGTTGTCACCTTTAATAAGGTCATCATCTTCGCCGCGCACCTGCACGGTGTTGGCGTCAACCACGGTGCCCCTACCCTTATAAACATCGATGTTGTGCAGGACGAAATTCTTCTCGATGCCAAGTTCCTGCCAGTCCTGTACCTCGTTTTTGCGGAAAAAGAAATCCTGCGCACTGGCGGCATGCTCAAGGGTCTTGTCCACCCCGTAGAGGCCCTTGTCGTGGAGGCCCGAGTAATACAGAGCGGTCTCCTTCAACGTCTTGGAGGGCAACGTACCGGTATTAGTGCCGGCACCTCCCAACATGGATTCTTTTTCGACCACGGCGACGTTCTTGCCGTGGTAGGCCGCTTTCACGGCAGCTTTTTCCCCTGCGGGGCCCGATCCGATAACGATGAGGTCATAGTGCTTCATGGCAGAGCGAACGCTAAAGGGATTCCCCTGCCCATGAAAAGCCCGAAAAATGAGCCGTTGCGCAATTGTCGCGCAAAGCTACTATCCCCTTACTCGCTGCTGACCAGTAAATGGATATCCGAAGCCATCGGACGGGCACGCCCCTCAAACCGCTGGTCAACCGCGGTGTTGATATTGGAATGCAGCTCGCGCAAATCGACCCCGTGCGTGTAGATATTTTCGGTATGGCAAGTGGCGGTAAGATTCCCGTCCTTGCGTTGCTTGACTTCGAAGATCAGCCCCATGATGTGGAAAGCAGGTTAGCGTTTCAGTGACACAATGCAATTGTGACTTTGAAATGGCGGAAATGTTTCTTCTTTTTTTACAGTCTACATGAATAACCTTAATACAGACCGTTTTAAGAAGAATGGCTATTTCCAGACATGAGTCAAACCGCGCCTAAACCCACCCGCACGACTGTGCGTCGAATCGCCGTTGGAATCGCGGTTGTCATTTTGCTGCTGATCCTGGGAGACCATATCGCGCCCTATCTGCCTGCAGCCGAGAAATGGATACAGGATCAGGGCGTCTGGGCACCGGTATTTTACGTCACCCTGGTTTGCCTGCTGACACTGGTTTGCTTTCCGATGGATGTACTCTTCATCGCTGCCGGAGCCATATTTGGCCTGTGGTGGGGCACACTTTATCTGTTCATTGCGACAATGCTGAGCCAGATCATCGTTTTCACGACATCACGGCTCTTTGTCCGACATCACGTAGAACGATGGATCGAACGCAGTCCCCGCATGCGGATCATTAACCGCGCTATCGAACACCGGGGAGCCCGATTGCTTTTCCTGATTCGAATGGCCCCAATACCGGCCTCCCCAATCACGTACCTCGTCGGGGCCAGTCGCATGCCATTTGGAAAATTCGTCCTCGCCACCACAGGGTTACTACCGGTGGCGTGGGCTTCGATGTATTTCGGCTACGTTGCCGTAGAAGCAGCTTCAGCGGCCGCCGACCCCAAGCATGGATTCACGACATCAGACTGGTGGATGGTCGCGGGTTTGGTCGCTTCAATTGCTGGCGTAGCCTACATCGGCCACCTAGCCCGACGCGCACTCCTGGAAGCCGAACAAACAGAAGCGGCGGAGAACCTGGACGAAATGGAGCCCTAAAGGAATGACCACGCTGAGGAATCAACAAAGCTATTACTGCTTCTTCTTTTCCAGCGGATCAACAAATTCCCAAACCAACGGATTCTCGCGAACATCCTGAATGTCGCCAAACATGGCATCTTCAGCGGATTTGAGCTCCATTTTGCGCTCAATGACTTCATGAAGGTAAATATTCCAATCCTTCCAGGCAGCCTCCGGATTACCATCGAGCCGATATAGCTCACCGGACCAGTAATATGCGTAAAGCGGTGGCTGTTTCAATGCCAGCAAACGGTCGAGAGTCCAGCGGGCACCAGCCGAGTCATTGCTCGAAATTTGCTGATTGAGCAGCATACCTCCGCGCACAATATCCGTCGGATCGGAGGCGTAGAGTGCACGCTGCTCTTTGATCGGGCGAGTGCTAAGCGCTTCCAAAGCAGGGATTTGAGCAGCCGGCGCATATTCGCTGGCGATTTCAATCGCCTTGGGATAATTGCCCAGTCGGCCATATGCGTTTGCCTCAAAATACCAGGCATTGGGGACAGCACTGGGATGTGCCTGCAGGAATTTCAATAGCTCACCCGCATCTCCACGCTGAAGCCACATCAAGATAATCGCCTCTCGCTCGGAAGGAGAGAAAAACTCCAAATTTGGCGTGCGCCGCAAGTCTTCGGAGAGTGCCCGCAGGAAAGCACGACCTTGAAGGCTTCCGAGATAACTGGTCCGGAATTCCGAATTGCTCTGGCTAAGACGGTCCAAATCACGCGCAAAGCGTTCGTTCTTCAAAGCGGCATGAATGATTTTGGCATAAACCTCCCGCTTGGTCCCGGTTTCACGTCGAATCGCGTCGTTCCAGGCATCATACGCGTAGTGGGTGCTTCGAGGCAGCCAGACTTCACCTTCATACAACGCAGGCTCAACAAGCACGGGTTCCAGCGCGCGTGCTCGTGCAAAATTCTCACGGGCAGCACTGGTATCGTTTGTGAGGTAGAGATCGGCCTGAGCACGGTGAATGTAACTCTGCCAATCCAAGGGTGAAAAAAGCAGTGCCCGCTTGATGCTCTGCGAAACGCTATCTGATTTGCCAGAATCCATGGCCGCCTTGACCCGCTTGGGCAGTTCCCGCTTAGCGACGGCGGAGTGCAACATAGTATCTGTGGAGTCGGCTAGAATCCAGAGGCCACCGATTGCAAGCATCGCCACCCCACCTAACCTCCATAACCAACGGGGAAACTTGCAATGATGATCCAGCTTGATTTTGGGAATCGCTAAGCGATATAGCCAAATACCAAACAGGATGATCCCCAACCGGTGACCCGACACATCGAAAAATGATTGGATCAATAGTAGTACAACGGCCATCAGTGCCCCACCCCGGATCACAGCCGAACGATCACCGCCAAATGGGATGATGAGCCAAAACAACAGGAAAACGAGGGTCGCCATAATCGACAATCCCGGCACTCCCATTTCTGCAGCAATCCAAAGCCAATCGCTCTCTGGGTGGATGATCGAATTCGAAGAAACCGAATGGTTGCGATAATGAGTGAAGGTATCCGCGAAATTACCCAAACCGACTCCAGCAGCCGGTTGCACCGCCACCATACCGATGGCATCTTGGTAAATGGATGTGCGGAAATCGTCGACCAGTGTGCTGTCAGACTCCATCCAATCGGAAAAGCGGCTCAGCGTTTGCTGGCCGGTAATCAACATCATCGCAAAGCTTAACGCGATCAGCGGGACGATAAAGCGCACAGCACCTTTGTCGCGCTCGGTCACAAAACGGGTGATAATCCAAAACCCGCTTCCAACTAGAAACAGCAAGAGCCCTCCTTTGGAAAGACTGACAGATACCGCCGCACCCGCTGCAATATACGCCATACCGGCAATTAAGCCCCAATACCATTTAACACTGGAGGCAAAAAAGGTAATGGAAAGTGCCACCATCCCGATCATTACCAGTAGGATCGAGGTCTGATTGCGATTGTCGAAAAAGCTGTAGCTCATCGCACGCTCAGTGAGCGGATACTGATAGCCATTGTAGGTCCCCCAAAAGACCAAACCGGCAAGTACACCCCCAACCAACGTAAATGTAAGCAATAAACGCCAACGGTCATCCGTTCGTAAGCGCGTGTTAATCAGCAGGTAGAGAAAGGAAATGCCGGCTGCGAGCAAGGAGAGCGCTTCCAGTGTCCGTAAAGGCTGCGGCGTGTTCGTCGCCGGTAAATCGATTCCAGCTTTCGAAACAGAATTCCACCAGGATGGACGAGCCGACAAGAAGCTGGGTAGAAAACCAAACCAATCGATTGGAAAGAATGACATCAACCCGATGACTGCCAGAATGATGACCGTCCAATCCAACCGCCGATGCAACGTGCGCTCCGGCGGTCGTATCACTAGAGCGAACCCAACCAATACGAGAAACAAACCGTGGCTCCAAACAAACTTGCCCCCTCCTGCCAACACCAGTCCAAACAAGGCAAAGAGCACTAGGAAATGCCCAAATGGTGTCGCGCTGGACGTACCAATCGGCTTCGTATCCCGACCACCCCGCCGGGGCTTGTCGGCTACGACCTTCTCGAATGAAGCATCGAATCTCCGTCTGGACGACTTCTTTTCTTGCATAAACCGGCCCAGCTTTACCCGGTCATCGCTGTTGGCAACCTCCAACTTTCGCGATTCATGAAAAGCCTCAAGAAGCGGTCAGCGTGGATTTGTCGGATCCAGGAGAACCTTTGCCTTTCGGACGATAAGTGTAATAGTCGTTATACTGATTGTAATAGTAGTAATGACTACGCTGGCGGGTATCGACAAAGTTCAGGACAAACCCATCCACAGCCATACCGCGCAACTCCAGGATATCCAGCGAAGACTTGATTTGCCCGAAGCGAGTATAGCTTGAGCGGACCATGAAGAGGATCGCATCGGCCTTGTTCGCAAAACTTGGTGTATCGTCTGTAGCCAGAACTGGTGGGCAGTCGAAAATGATATAGTCATACTCCTGTCGCATTTGCTTCAGCAGTTCTTCGAAGCGACGACTGAGAAGCAACTCCCCCGGACGCTCGGGATACTCGCCACAAGTGATGACATCGAGATTTGCCACCCCGGATGGGCGAAGAACATCTTCCAGGCGCAAACTAGAGTCCTCGATGAGCTCAGCCAAGCCCGGCGTATGGTCCATATCAAACTCCGCATGCACACGCCCACGGCGCAAATCAGCGTCCACCAACAGCGTACGGGATTGGGCGAACGCGAGAGTAATGCCTAAATTACTGGAGAGCGTGGACTTACCTTCCGAGGGCACGGCACTGGTCATCATGATAACCTGTGGGCGCTGGCCATCGAGGTCCATAAACAGGAGCGATGACCGGATATTTCGACATGACTCTGCAAAAATGACGCGCTCATCGCCAGGTTGCAGTAATTTCAGGCGCTTGCCCTTATTACCGGATTGAAGCGGGATCACGCCAAGCACTGGAGGGCCGAAGCGAGCGGACAAATCCTCCGCCGATACAACCCGGGTATCGAGCGCTGAGACAACGGCAAGAATAGCAATACCAATTGCCAGGCCAGCAACACCGCCCATAGTGATCTGCTTGGTTTTTTCCATCGGCAACTGCCGGGCACGGGTCGCCTGCTGCAAAATGGAAATGGTTTCCTGGTGGGTATTTTTCGTGATGTCCAGCGAATCGATGGAAGCCAACAGACGATCATGGACCGACTTGGCGCTATCGAGCCGGGAATTCAAGCGTCCAAATTCAGCGAGCAATGTGCTGAATTTCAGGGCCTGCGTTTCCCATTCGCTGATAGCTTCGTCCAAATTGGCTAATTCTGCCTCAAGCTGTTGACGGCGCTGATCGAGTTGCCCCAAGGTTTGACGACGGTAAATGTTTAGCAAATTGGCCTGCCGCTCGATCTCCTGATCAAGTCGGCGTATCTTTGGGTGCGCGGCCTTCATGTAGATCGAAAATTCATCACGCTCTGCCCGCAAGCGTTCGACCTCCTGCTTGGCATTCTCGTAATTGACATCCAACGCACTCAAACGGGACTCGGTTAAAGCATCCAACTTGCCTTGCGCGTTGTCGCTCTTGCCCAACGTGCTGAGCAAACGAATTTCCGTGCGTAACTGCGCCCGCTTGTTATTCAACTCGGCCAGATACGAACCGGCGTTGTTGCCTTGTTCGGTAATGAAAACGATATTGTTGGCCCGCTGGAATGCGAGTTTTTGCTCCTCAAACGCTTCGATTTCCTCCTGCTTTTCCAACACTTTCTCCATGATCGTGAGAAAGGTTTTTTCCGTGGTTTGCTTGCGACGTTCTGCCTTAAAGGCCAGGAACTCGTGCATGACGGCATCCAGAGAGTACTGGACGTATTGCGGCTCATCACCGATTGCCTGTAAATCAAATGCGCTGGCGTCCTCCGCCTGGCGAATGTTCACC
>JBNNDZ010000082.1:0-5863 GCA_050285865.1 Puniceicoccales bacterium | reverse complement strand
GGGGCACGATTTTCGACCATGGAGTCAGTTGGGACGAGTCCATGCGTTTTCGCTCCGGTGATCGTAAGTTGGAATATTACCAGGCTTTGTTCGCGGGTGAGGACCTCCCGGAGCTCGGCAATGACAAGTATCCTGGGCTGTTCGACCTGCCATTGGCATGGTTTGATGAGCAGTTTCCGGAGCTCGGCACGCGGCACGAAAAGGGACACGTGTGGAGCTTGCTGTTTGGTCTGGTGGGGATATTTGCGGGATGGCGCCTCGCGGTGCTGTTGGCGGGCGAACGCGCAGGTTTTTGGGCACTGCTTCTATTGATCGCCACGCCGCGCTATTACGGGCACATGTTTTTCAATCCCAAGGACACCCCGTTGGCGGCGATGTACCTTTTGGGACTCTATGCGTTGATCCGCTTACTCAAAGGCTTGCCTACATTACGGCCCCAGAGCTTTGTCCTGTTCGGGGTGGCGGCCGGGCTGACGGTGGCGGTGCGCATTGGTGGCTTGCTGCTGCTGTGCTATCTCGGATTATTTCTTGGGCTGTTCCTGGTTTGGCGTTGGGTCGAGCCCGTGTGGCGGCGCGAACAACCAGTGGGCCGCCTACTGCCCCCGACTGGTTGGTGGTCGATGGCGGGCAAGGCAGTTGGTCTATCGTTCGCGAGTGCCCTTATCGCCGGTGTCATCCTCCTGGCATTCTGGCCAGCGGCGCACGGTAACCCTTTTGCGCATGCGAGTGGCACGATGGAAAGCGTGCAGAGCTTTGGCTGGGATGGACACGTGCTTTTCCAGGGACAACATATCCAGGCCACGGAGTTGCCGCGTTCTTATTTGCCGGTCTGGTTGTTGATTACAACTCCCGAGGTGATTTTGCTGCTTCTATTGATTGGGGCAGTCTTCGGCGCGAAAACCTTGATCGCGGACCGTGGCTGGTTGGGTGAAGCTGACCCGGTCCGTCTATTGCCAATGGTCGCGCTGGTATTCAGCTTCGTTTTCCCGATTGCTTACATCGTGATAACCAAACCGGTGCTTTACGATGGGCTGCGTCACGCGCTGTTCGTGGTTGCACCAATGAGTATAGCGGCCGCGATTTCGTTTGAATACCTTTTGCGCTTCCTTGGGGGAAACCAAGCGCTCGCCAAGTATGCGACGATCGCCAAGGCAGCGGTTGGTGGGGCGGTAGTGTTGGTGCTGGTGGACTTCGTTACCTTGCACCCATACCAGTATGTTTATTTCAACGCGAGCAGCGGAGGCTTACGCGGCGCACTGGGGCAGTACGAAACGGACTACTGGGGCCTCTCTCACCGACAGGCAGCGGAATGGCTAAATGCATACGTAGCGTTGACGGAAGGCGATAACGACGAAGTGCATTACATTTATGTCCCCTACTATCCGCTGATGCTTACGCCGTTTGTGTCGGATCGTTTTCTGGTGACCAACAATCCAGCGAAGGCAGACTTCTTCGTATCGATCACGCGGCTGGGCTTCCACACTGCAGCCAACGGCCCCACGCTTTACGAGGTCGTCCGCCAGGGCACGCCATTGTGTGTGGTGAAGGATTTGCGATCAGAAGAAGATCGTGCTTCAAGCTATTAAGTCTTCGATGAACAGAATTGTCTGCTGGGTAAATTCTTTCCAGCTCATACGTTTGCCAATGCGCTCGATTGCTGGTTTGAAATCGTGCTGATTTCGAATTTTTGCGCAGGCGTTTTTTATGGCTCTGGCTAGGCTGGGTGCATCGCATGGATTGGCGAGAAATCCGGTTTCATTCTCTTCTATGCACAGTGGTAATGCTCCAGTGCGCGTAGCAACAACAGGCTTTTTCTCATGGATGGCGTGGGCGAGGACTCCACTATTGGTGGCGCGTTGATAAGGGAGCACAACGACGTCGCAATGAGCGAATTCCTCTGCTGCTTCTTCATTGCTTAAAAAATAGTCTTTGAGGATGATCCTATTGGATTCGACAAGCTTGCGGCAGCGTTCCTTAAGTTTTTTCTGCTGCCCCCACCACTCTCCGGCCACAATGAGTTTAATGTTGGGATCATTCAGGAGCTCTATTGCGTCGAGTAAATCGCTGAGTCCTTTGTATGTGCGCACCAGCCCGAAGAATAGTAAATTAATTCGGTCATCCCTTTGTTTGGGGTGATTGTTGGTAGGTAGGTGGTCATATAATGGATGAGGGAAAACCAGTGTTGGCGTCTCACCGAAGGCTTGGTTGCACTTGGCGGCTTCATCAGGGGAGTGAAAAATAAAGGCACTTCCCTCGCACAATGCCCACCTCGTGAGTGCCTTTTTCCATACAGCTGATTCGTGGTCAAATAAGTTATGGCAGAGGAAGATGACAGGAATGTTTTTTGCCTTTAATTGCCGTGAAAGCCAACCGTAATGCGGTGCAAAAAAAAAGGTCCACCAGGGGATGATGACGACATCTACTTTATGCTCAATAAGTTGGCGCAGGGTTGCTGGCCATTTTCCTGGGATGTGGTAGGATAATTGATAGTTGATGTTCTCAATGCATTCGGGGTGGTTTGAGAGGTCTCCCTGATACTCGCCGGGATATAAGGTTTTGGGAAATGGGTTTCGGAAAGCGTATGTATTAACCTCGATGCCCAGCGCTATCATTTCCATTCGCATGCGCGTGGTGTGCGCAGCAATGCCACCTCGGTACGGGTGCAGGGGGCCTACAATGCCAATTGTTGGCGGGGTCACTGGTTGGCCTTCCATTTGGCGTTATCATGGAGGCCGCACTCGCGTTTTAGGCCCCTGAAGCGCGTAGCTTCGGCGGGTTGGCCAGCCCCCAGTTTGGTCGTGCTGTGCCAGTCACCCAGTGAAACGTAGCCGTCCTGCGAAAGCGGGTGGCGTGGCAGGTTGTGGGATTCGAAGTAAGCTTCTACTTGCTTATCGCTCCAATCGATAAGAGGATGAATCTTTATAAAGCCACCTTGTTGTTCAATTATTGAGCGATCCTCGCGGGTGGAGGCTTGGGTTCTGCGTATTCCTGAAATCCAGGCAACGCTACCGAGTTCGCTTAGCGCGCGTCGCATGGGTTCTAGTTTATTCATTTCCAAGTATTGTTCGAGACCTTTCAGGCCGCGCTCCCACAGCTTGCCGTACAATGCTTCTTGGCGGGCGGTCGTTGTCTTTGCGTGGTAAGAGTGTAGATTGAACCGGAGCAGCTGTTGGAGGGTTTCAACGTATTGATATGTCTCCCGGAATAAGTAGCCAGTATCTACGAAAATAATGGGGATACCAGGGGCGTTTTGGGTAAGTAAATGCAAGCAGATGGCGGCTTGTAAGCCGAAGCTTGAAGTCGCTACCAGTTTGTCGCTGAAAGTGTTGATCGCCCAGCGTATTCGATCATGCGCGGGTAATGTCTCAAGCTTTTGATTCCACGCTTGTATTTGGTCCGGATCGATTGGCATTCGGGCGTAGTTCCTTTAACAGTGCATGGATGTTAGTAAAAGACCTTGATTCGGGTCCAGTCATAAACCATAAGCAAATTGTTCTAAATTCGTTGGCGATCAAACGTTTCTCAACTTTGCAGAAACGCTTTTTGTTATGACTTTACTTCCTTCGCACCGATGAAGTTTTTACTCACGGGTACCTTTTGTAGTCAAAATAAGGGTGATGCGGCAATGCAGCTCACTATGGGGCGATTGCTTCGCGAAATATATCCAGACTCAGAAGTTGTCATTAGTGCGCCATATCCAGAATTGGATCGCCATTTTTACGAGGGAATCACTTTGGTTAAGTGCCACCGCCGAAATTTGATTTATGGCTTTATTCAGTGTGCGGGGGCTTGGTTATGGAAGAAGTCGGGTAGTTCCGTTTTTTTGCTAGATGATGAAATGAAGGCCTGCGCCGAAGCGGATCTGGTCATCGATTTGAGTGGCGATATGCTTACCGAAGATTATGGCCCGCACGTTGCCATATCTCATTTTCTACCCATCTTGCTTGCAAACGCGGCAGGTCGGAAGGTCTTTGTTTGCGGTCAGTCCATCGGCCCGTTTAAATTTACACGTTCGGTCGCACGCTACGTTCTAGAGCATGCTGGAGCAGTCACGGTGCGTGACCAATTGACACTCGATCACCTACGCGCTTTGGGTGTCAGTCCTCGCCGTCTGGCAGTAACGGCTGATTTAGCCTTTTCACTGAAACCCAGCAAAGGGCCTGAGGTGAATGCGCTGCTAGAAAAATATGGATTGGCGAAACATGGGGGGCCCTTGCTTGGCGTATCAGTCAGCCACTTGGTGGATGGCCGTTTTAACAAACTATGTCCGAATGCAGCAAATACCACTTTCTGGGAACTAATGGCGCGGGCGATCGATGGCTGGGTTGCTGAGCGTAATCTGGGTGTCGTGTTTGTCGCCCACGTCACTGGCCCTGGTGATGATCGCGACGACCGCGTAGCGGCGCGGAAGGTGGCTAATCTAATGAAATTTCCTGCTGTAGTCGTCGAGGAAGATCTTGGGCCGGAAAGTATTAAAGGAATCATCCGGATATGTGATTTATTTGTCGGAGCGCGAATGCATGCTAACATTGCGGCGCTTAGCTCACGCATACCCACTTTGGCGATTTCTTATAGCCATAAGACAATGGGGATTATGAACCAGCTTGGTTGCGGTGAATTTGTGGCTCCGGTCGCGGAGCTTAATGACTCTTTGCTCAATGCGCTTTTTTATCGTCTGTTTGATGAGCGAGAAAATGTACGCCAGCGATTAGGTGATCGCTTGCCTGGGATCGAAACTATGAGTCGTGCCAATATGGAGAAGGTGGCGGAGTTGCTTACGGTTTAGCGCCATGTCGGGTAAAACGGGCATAGGTGAGTAGTAGGGATAGCCCGTGGGTGGTAATGCTGTCGGAGGCGATGTAGCGCTGATGAATGCGTTCGAACAGCTTGTCGCGTAGGAGTGATTCGGCGAATGCGTCGTCCAGCGGAAACGGTAGGTCCTTGAGAATGGTCTGGCATTCAGTCTTCAGATCATGCTTAAGCCAATGGTCGATGGGGGCATCCACTGCGGCAAACTTGCGCTGATAGATAACCTCATGTGGAAGAAGGCCTTTTACCTCCGCCATTTTCATGAGGATGTATTTTCCGGTTTCGGCTGTTTGTATGTTGTCGGTGGGGCGGCATAGGCGATCGGGTAAACTTAGTGCCAGGGCTTTGAGTCCTGGGTGTAGGTAAGGGGCCTGAATGACTACACCAGTGCTGTCCGAACTGCCGATGATTTTTGAACGGTTTGGTGAAAGATGCCCCTTACCACCGTAGGCAATGCGGTCACTGGATTTGCCTTGCAGGGGTTTGGCGATTTCGCGCAAGAGTGATTCGTCGTCTCTGGGTGCATCGCGGTAGGTGCTGCCTTTCATGTGGCGAACTGAGTTTTTGTCAAAAACCCTGAATGTCAGGAAGCCGCGTTCGGGCATCTCTCTGGCCAATGTCCTGACAATGTGCATCCCTACTGTATAGGGGCGACCAATATGATTCTCTAGCCATGCTATATTGCCAATGTCCGTTATCGATTCGACCAGTGGACGTGGCCATTTTCCGAGCTTTTTGAAGAGCTGGGCCGTGGTGTGTACACGAGGGTATCCTAAAAATGCGGCATCACACCCATCGCCGGAATAGACATCGCGTATTCCATCCTGACGGATGCGTCGACAAACTTCCTGTGTTTGTATTACATAATTTAGCCAGTTCGTTGGTGCGTTGAAGGTCTGGTCGAAACGCTCTAATCCTGCCTTGATGACATTTGCATCGATGGGAACCCAGTGGTGCTCGCACCCCAAGTGTTTTGCCACAGTGTCGGTGTGGGCACAAATACCAATGTTGCGGATGTTTGAAAGGTCGGTGGCCATCGCGATTATCCTTCTTG
>JBNNDZ010000081.1:0-3454 GCA_050285865.1 Puniceicoccales bacterium | reverse complement strand
CCAGAAGATCACGACGGCCGCCGACTTCAAAATGGCTGAAGCTCTGGTGAATGCCCTGCCCAAGCCCAAGGGAATTCAAGCCCTGCATCCCTTCGCAGATGAGGAGCCGCGAGGGATCCTGTAAGCCGCGGGTGTGAGTTTGATAAAACTTGTGTGAAGCCGTGGTTTCTGTTTGAGCTTCTGAAAGGGGCGGGTTAGACTTGAACCGAGTGACCCTCGTTCAATAAAGGAAGTGACCATGAGTTCTACCCCCGATGCTCCCGAAACACCCGATTCCAAACCCGCTCCCGCGAAGAAGAAAGTCAGTACCCAGCGACGGATTATTTCCTGGGTCTTCATTCTGATTCTGCTAGGCGTGGTACTCCTGGAATGGCGGGCCAAGACATCGCAGGCAAAGACGTTCAACAATCTCGACGTTGCGATGGAGACCGCGGGCAAATCGGGGGAAGTACCTTTCAAGGAATTCCAGGCCAGCATGATTCAGGGAAGCCCTTCCGAGGAACTGGATGAATCAGGGGCGATTCTGAAGCTGTACCACTATCGCTGGGGAGGCGTCTTCAAGACGTATCATCTGCGGATGCTGGTGGACAATGATGGCCAGGTGATTGTGTTCGATACCGCTGCCGAAGGAAACGCGGTCAGTGGGATGCCCCGGATTTCGAAGGAGCGAATGGACGCCTTCGTGAAGGGACAGAAGGAACACGTTAAGCAGAAGGCGGCAGAGTCAGCCGAGGCAAAGGCTTCGAGAGACAAACAGGTTGCAGAAGAAGCCGCGGCGGCTGAAACGAGATCGGAGAACTGAGGCGCATAAAAAAACGCATCCGAAAAGGGATGCGTTTTGTGTGTATTGTCAGATCTCAGTGATTACTGATTGTTCTGCAGACGGGAGAGACGGGCACGCCGTTCTGCACGTCGTCTGTTTCTTCGGTTTTCATCGCTGGGCTTTTCGTAGTATTCGCGGCGACGCATTTCTTTTTTGATACCAGCGTGTTCAACAATCTTGCGGAACCGTTTGACTGCCTCCTGAATAGATTCGTTTTCTCGTAACCGAAGCTTAACCACTCAAATCACCTTTTCTTTTTCCTGATTTCTGTCATTGTCTGGTTCACAGATCCACTCAAATCGGGATCTACTTAAATATCAATCGGTCTCATCTAAGATGAGAATTCAGACGAATTCGACTGTAACGGGTCGCACAAAGGGACCTCGCGCTACAGAGCGGGACCGATAAAGATAACAAACCCATCAGGTTCTGCAAAGCCAACCGCGGAAAATACTCAATGAATTTCCTGTGATAAGTGTTCAGAAGAGCACGTTTATTCGGCTTTGAGGATCCCCATCCGCTCCAGTTTGGACTGACATTCGTCCCGTTCCCGGCTGCGTTTGAGCGATTTCCAGGTCTCATCCTGCACTTCGAGGAAGAGCTCGGAAGAGAATGGCGGAGCCAGTGAATCGGCGGCTGCCTTGGCCATCAGGCGTTCGATAACCCCTTTATCGAGGCGGGTCAGGAACATGGCTCCCTGGCGGTAGTCTTCAAAGGCTTCCCAGACGACGGGGAACAGGGGTTTGACGATCTGTTCGCCGATGGCCCGTGAGTATTCCTGAATTTCCCACTGTGCATGGGAGTCCATGCGTAAACTCAGGAAGTGAATCAGGTTATGTAAATCGATTTTCCAGTAGGCTTCGGTGTAAGTTGCCAGGGGTAGGTCTTTGCGAGCCTGTTCACGGGCGACGCCAGCTTCGAGGCGGGCTTCGTAGACGGCGCGGGCCTTTTCCTGAAATTCGGTTTCTTCCGCAGTCAGCTGAGCGCCGACATCCTCGGGGAGTGGAGCATCGCTGCCCTGCCGGTTCGAGGTGGCTTGAGTCCGCCATTCACCGGGAAGCGTGGTCTGGGCGGAGTCGATGGCGACTGAATACCGGGTGCTGTACTCGTTAACGTTCGCAGTCCGGTGCCGGATCCACTGACGCCAGCAGTCCATGGGGACACGCACGAGGAACTTCAATTCGGCCATTTCGAAGGGGGTGCCGCTGCGCGTGATGATGGTCGGCCTGCATGGTGCCGGTAAAACGACGACCTCCGTCAAGCTCGCAAAGCGTCTGGCAAAGAAAGGCTACAACCCAGCGTTTGTCGCGTGTGACGTCTACCGCCCCGCTGCGATCGACCAGCTCGAAACCCTCGGCCAGCGCGAAGAAATCCCCGTTTACACCGACCGCGAGTCCAAGGACGTGCCCAAAATCGGCCGTGCGGGTATGGAATGGGCCAAGGGCGAAGGCCGCGATTTAATCATTTTCGACACCGCCGGCCGGTTGCAAATCGACGAAGACCTCGTCCAGGAAATCATCCGGCTGAAGCAGGAAATCCAGCCCGACGAAGTGCTGCTCGTGGCTGACTCCGCGCTCGGTCAGGAGGCGGTGAACGTCGCCCAGCATTTCAACGATGCCGTGCAGCTGACCGGTATCGTGCTGACCAAGCTCGACGGCGACGCCCGTGGTGGCGCGGCCTTATCCATGAAGACGATGACCGGCGCGCCGATCAAATTCATGGGCACGGGCGAGAAGATCGACGACTTCGATGTCTTCCACCCCGACCGCATGGCGCAGCGCATCCTCGGCATGGGTGACGTCGTTTCGCTCGTCGAAAAGGCGCAGGAAAACATCGACCAGAGCGAAGCCGAACGCCTGGCCGAAAAGATGAAAAAGGCGGAGTTCGACTTCGAGGACTTCCTTTCGCAGATGCGCCAGATCAAGAAAATGGGTTCACTCGGCGGCCTGATGAAGATGCTCCCCGGGGCCTCTGGTTTGGAAATAGGTGACGAGCACGAAGGCCAGCTCAAGCGCACCGAAGCCATGATTTTATCGATGACGCCAAAAGAGCGTCAAAACCCGCAACTCATCAACGGCAGCCGCCGCAAACGCATTGCCAACGGCTCCGGCGTGGAAGTGCGCGACGTGAACCAATTGCTCAAACAATTTGGCCAGATGCGCAAGATGATGAAGATGATGAAGGGCTCCAAAGGCCGCAAGCAGATGGAGCGCATGGCCAAGAAAATGGGCGCTGGCGGCGGCGGTGGCCTCGGCCTTCCAGGGATGTAGGCGATTTGAGGCAGGCCGTTGGCCTGCGGAATCATTTTTATTGGCGGTGGCCCACCTCGGGCGTTGCCCGAGGCTACGATGAATCAGACCGTTGGCCTGATTTTGTGACGAACTCGCCAAGCGGGAATGTCCGCTAAAGACCCGACCGGGCGTTGCCGGGGCTACGATGAATCAGACCGTTGGCCTGATTTCGCGACGAACTCGCCAAGCGGGAATGTCCGCTAAAGTTGGCGCGTTGCTTTAGCTGCGCGCACGGAGCAGCGGCCACGCATCGTAGACTTGCCTACATGAGGCCAGTTGAAGCAGGTCTCCAACGCTGCCATCCAAAGGCAAAGTGAACTAATGTGGATTCAGTTAAGTT
>JBNNDZ010000080.1:0-6122 GCA_050285865.1 Puniceicoccales bacterium | reverse complement strand
GGCTCCCGCCTTGGCCACGCCGACGGCAATGGTGCCGATGCCCTCAGAGGAAACGAGCTTCACAATGACGCGGACGCGGGCGGCATGGGCGTCATGGATGAGCTGGGCAAGGTCTTCAATCGAGTAGGTGTCATGATGCGGCGGGGGGCTCACCAACTCAACGTAGGGTGTGCCCCCACGCGAGGAGGCGATCTCCACGTTGACCTTGTGCCAGGGCAATTGACCACCTTCGCCCGGCTTGGCACCTTGCGCGATTTTGATTTCGATTTCCTTGAGATTGGGATCCGCAAAATAACCTGCCCACACCCCGAAACGGCCCGAAGCAATTTGCTTAATGGAGCTGCTCTTAACGGTGTTGAAGCGGGTGGCCTTTTCGCCGCCTTCACCTGAGTTGCTGAGTGCACCGGCAATGTTGGCCCCCTGGGAAACAGCTTCATGCGCAATGCCGACGAGCGCACCGTGACTCATTGCACCCGCGGTCAGACGCGGTGTGATCTCGTGTGCGGGCTGGATGGCGTCGAGCTCCAACGGGTCGGTGGCGCGGCGCAGCTTGGAGAGGTAAATCTCCATCAGTGGCGGCGCGGTTTTTACCACGAGACGCTCCGCTTCACGCTCAATGACTGCACCCGGAAAACGCGTTTCCCAGTGGCGCTTCAGGCTGCTCAGGCGCAGCACATTGCTCTTCGGATAAAGCTTGGCGGCAAAGACGTCGCCCTCGCGCTCGATTTCCAGTCCATGCGTGGCTAGGTGGGCGTTGCCAAGAATGTTCTGCTGGCCGAGCACATGTTGAAAATCTTCAACCGTTTGCGCCTCGCGAATGTCGGCCGGGAAATACATGATGTCGCGCAAGGCAGCCGGACGTTCGGCCCGTGCGGCGGCGACGTTTTTAACGAAGTTCTTGTAGGCCCGCGTCATCTGGAACTTATCAATCTGATCCGGTGTGCGACGCTCAAAGCCGAAGAGCTTGTAACCCACGTTGCTGATGTCGGCGGAGTCGTTGACGAGTTGGTTCAACGCGTCTTTGATTTGAGCCGGTTCTTCGTCGTGCTGACCACCAAACAGGTCGTCGATGAATTGAGCCTGTGACTGCTTGACGCGCTTTTTGAGCACCGCCTTGACCTGCTCCATCGCGGCGGGGTGCTGGTCGAGTTCGTAAAAGCTGAAGGTCTGCTCGATCGTTTTGGCGACGTCTTCATGGTGGTCGACCATGCCGCTAATTTCGTGGTAGAGCGCCAGAATCGCGTCGAGTGCTTCGCCGTTTCCGATCTCGGTAAGTCCGTATTGATCGAAGATGTGGCGCAGTTCCTCATCGGCCATGAAGAGCAGTTCTTCATGGGTCATGTTGATGTATTCCTGAACGGCGGTCGCCCCAAAAGTATGCCCGGCACCGTCGCGGCGTTCTTTAAACAAGCCGAGGTGCGGGATGTCGGATTCCTGATGGATATTGAGCGCCTTGAAGTGCCACTCGGCTGCACTGGCGGCGATTTCCGCAAAGCCAGCCCCGCCCACCGGAGAATTCAAGTTGGGGAAATGCGGCTTCAGGCGTGGGTCGGAAGTGTCGATGAAATTGGATTCAAAGAACTCACCACCGATGTAGCTTTCCACCGTGCAAAGGCCGAATTTGCCCATGGTCTTGAGCAAGGACTTCGCGATGGCTGCCTGATAGTTGTTGAGGCCTTCGGCCAGGTTTTTGCCATCATGCAACGAAAGCGCCCGGTTGTGCACTGTCAGCGGACAAATCGCATGCGCACCAAAGCCCAACAGCGAGGCAATGTCGTGAGAACTGGCGGCTTGGCCGGTTTCCATGATGATGGACACATTGAAACGCAGGCCGCACTCGATCAGCCGCTGATTGACCGCCGCAATGGCCAGCATCGCCGGAATCGCCGCACGCTTGAGGCGAATGTTCGCGTCGCTGATGATAATAATGCCGGGCTTCATGCGGGCCAGCTTTTCCACTTCGTCGCACAGCGCGTGAACTGCTGATTCGAGTTTTTGCTCGTTTTCAGCGGCGTCGGTGCTGGGTTCAAATAGGCTGTCAGCCTCGGAAATGGTAACTTGGTCCTGGCTGCGAATCTGCTCCAAATGATGGCGCTGTAAGACCGGTGAATTCAGGATGATCTGCTTGGTGTCGTTCTCCGAGAAATTGGGTTTGGCACCAATCGAAACGCGCAGGGTCATGCCGTCTTTTTCTCGAATGGAATCCAGCGGCGGGTTCGTCACCTGGGCAAAACGCTGACTGAAGTACTTCGACATGCCGCCTTCGACCTTAGTCATCGTGTTGGGCGCAACGCCGTAACCCATCGCGCTGATCTTCTCACCGCCGGTGACAATCATCGGGTCGAGCAGGAAGCGGAAACTTTCCTGGTTCATCGAGTAGGCCACGTGCCGCTGCTCGATGGAAAGCTCGTGCGCCTCGTCGAGGGAGGAAAGCTCCAGCGTCGGCAGACTCGTCAGTTCCAGTGAACGGGCTTGGACGAGGGCAGCGTAGTCCTTTTCGGCGGCCAGCTTTTCATGCACCTGCTTCGTAATGAAGACTTCCTTGGTCGAATGGTCCACGTAGAGAATGCCGCCCGCTTCGATGCGCCCACGGCGAATGACTTCTTCCGGTGGGAAATCGATTTGGCCAGCCTCCGAAGTCACTGCGAGGTATTCGCCGGTCTCCACGGTGCGCAGCGGACGCAAGCCCATGCGGTCGAGCGCTGCACCGACCTTTACGCCGTCGCTGAAAACCAACGCAGCTGGGCCGTCGTTCTTCTCCTCGTAGAGGCTGAAGTAATCAAACATCGCCCGGACCTCGGGGGAGAGCGTCGCATCGTTTTCCCAGGCGGGGGGCATCATCGCGACCACTGCCGTGACGATGTCTTGTTTGTCCTCAATGATCCGGCGGGCCAGGGTCTGATCGAGTCGCGCGGAGTCCGACTGACCATTGGGGAAGATCACGCGCTTGTTCTTCTGCTTGGCGATAGCGTCTTCACTCAGGCGGTTTTTCTTGTCCGTGTTGAGCTCGCCATTGTGGGCCATCCAGCGGAATGGCTGTGCCATAAATGTGGCCGGGGAGGTGTTTGTCGAAAACCGGGTATGGAATACGAACACGCTGATCGCGTGGTCGGGATCAGTAAGATCCGCGAAGTAGGGGACGACCTCGCCGGAGTTTAACCGGCCCTTGTAAACCATGGTCCGCGCGCTCATGGACAAGGGATAAAATCCGTCCATGCCTTCCTGATTGAAGCCGGATGCTTCAATGGCGATGAGGGCGTCATTAATGGCGTGGTCGAAAGCTTCCTGGCTGGTCAGCGCTTCAGGACGCTCAAAGATCATCTGCTTGATCTCTTGCTGTGCTGCGGCCGCGGCGGGATTCAGCTCATCAGTGTTCACCGGCACGGAGCGCCATTGCAAAATAGGCAGGCCGATCTTTTGCATGACCGCCTCGATCAACTCGGTGGTGGCGGCATGGTAGTCCGCATTGTGCGGAAAGAAAAAATTGGCCACGCCGAACTCACCCTTCGCCAATTTCTTGCGGCCAAGGATTTTGGCGAAGAACCGGGTGGACAGGTCGATGTTGACCCCCGCACCGTCGCCGATGCCTTCCGAACTCATGCCGCCGCGGTGGGGGATCACGCAAAGCGCCTCATGCCCCTTGAGCATCAGGTCGTGGGTCTGCTCACCATTCTTGGTCGTAATGAAGCCCACCCCACAACTATCAGAGTATTTCTCGGGGTCATAGATGGTATGATCCATCAATTCAATGCCCACGCCACCCGCCTGGTTGCGGGTGGTTTCTTGAAATACGCTGTGTGTCTGTTTACTCATAGTTGAAATATTGGAAATGCGATGACGGCATTATTCACGCCAACATACGCTAGAAGGCGTGTTTTGTCAGGTTGCGACGGATGGATTTGTCCTTATGGACTAGGCCCACTGTCTCCCGCCCTTGAATTTCAAGTCATGCACTCCATCATTGTTCCCCGGCCATGCAAGAAATTATTGAGACATGGTTTCATGCTCATAGGGGCAGTTGACTCCCACCAGCCAAGTGCATGAATCTGCTTGTGCTGATAAAATCACCTCTGGTAGGCTCAAAATTTGCTTTAACGTCTTCTATATGCGATCCTTGTCGAAGGACAGCTAGATCGCATTGGAATGCATATCCACATTTGGCTTTTAACGAAATCCGCGCCGGTACGCATGAACTTATACACGGACTATATTAACGAGATTAAAGAGAGAAAAACGCAAGGGCTGCACCCGAAGCCGATTGACGACGGCAAGCTGCTGGCTGAAATCATTGTGCAGATCAAGGATCTGGGTAACCCACACCGTGAAGACTCCCTTAAGTTCTTCATCTACAACACGTTGCCCGGCACGACGAGTGCTGCCGGGGTTAAAGCACAGTTCCTGAAAGAAATCATTCTGGGTGAGGCGGTCGTTGAAGAAATTTCGCCAGAATTCGCCTTTGAGCTCCTATCGCACATGAAGGGAGGGCCGTCGGTCGAGGTATTGCTCGATCTGGCTTTAGGCGATGATGAAGCAATCGCCAAGCGCGCGGCTGATGTTCTGAAGACTCAGGTTTTCCTTTACGATGCTGACACCGAGCGCCTCGCCGCTGCCTACAAGGCGGGGAACGTGATTGCGAAGGACATTCTGGAAAGCTACGCCAAGGCGGAGTTTTTCACCAAGCTGCCCGATGTCGAAGAAGAAATCGACGTGGTCTGCTACATCGCAGCCGAGGGTGACATTTCCACTGACCTCCTTTCGCCCGGCAATCAGGCGCACTCGCGCTCCGACCGTGAACTCCACGGCAAGTGCATGATCTCTGAGGCCGCCCAGAATGAAATTCGCGAATTGCAGGAAAAGCATCCGGGCAAGCGCGTCATGCTGATCGCCGAAAAGGGCACAATGGGCGTGGGCTCGTCCCGTATGTCCGGTGTAAACAACGTAGCGCTTTGGACCGGTAAGCAGGCCAGCCCCTACGTGCCGTTCGTCAATATCGCTCCGATTGTCGCGGGTACTAATGGCATTTCCCCGATCTTCCTGACCACGGTCGGGGTGACCGGTGGTATCGGTCTCGACCTCAAGAACTGGAAGAAAAAGCTCGATGACGCTGGTAATCCGATTCTGGACGACAACGATGACCCTGTTCTCGAGCAGGCATATTCCGTCGCCACGGGCACCGTGCTCACGATCAACACTAAGAAGAAAAAACTCTTCAATGGCGATCAGGAGCTAACCGACATTTCCTCCGCGTTGACGCCGCAAAAGGTCGAGTTCATCAAGGCCGGCGGTTCGTATGCCATCGTATTTGGCAAAAAACTCCAAACCTTCGCGGCCAAGACCCTTGGGGTTGAGCAAAAGCCGGTCTTTGCTCCGTCCAAGGAAATTTCGCATCCCGGGCAGGGCCTGACTGCGGTCGAAAAGATTTTCAATAAGAACGCAGTCGGCGTAACCGAGGGCGTAACTCTACACGCGGGCTCGGACGTCCGTGTGAAGGTGAACATCGTTGGTTCGCAGGACACAACGGGCCTCATGACTTCGCAGGAACTGGAGTCGATGGCGGCCACCGTTATTTCGCCGATCGTGGATGCCGGTTATCAATCGGGCTGCCACACTGCGTCAGTTTGGGATAAGAAGGCACAGGCCAACATTCCCCGCCTGATGCAGTTCATGAACAATTTTGGCCTGATTACCGCACGTGATCCCAAGGGAGTCTACCATGCGATGACGGACGTCATCCACAAGGTCCTCAACGACCTGACCGTCGACGAATGGGCGATCATCATTGGTGGTGACTCCCATACCCGCATGTCCAAGGGCGTTGCCTTCGGTGCGGACTCCGGCACCGTCGCGCTTGCACTGGCAACCGGTGAGGCCACCATGCCGATTCCGGAATCCGTGAAGGTGACCTTCAAGGGCGACCTGAAAGACCATATGGACTTCCGTGACGTCGTGCATGCCACCCAGGCGCAAATGCTTCAGAAGTTTGGCGAAAACGTCTTCCAGGGCCGCATTATCGAGGTTCACATTGGAACGCTTCCAGCAGACCAAGCGTTCACCTTTACCGACTGGACTGCCGAAATGAAGGCCAAGGCCTCGATTTGTATCTCTCAGGATGAGACCCTCAT
>JBNNDZ010000079.1:0-4731 GCA_050285865.1 Puniceicoccales bacterium | reverse complement strand
AGTAGGCGTTGTCGAGGATGAGCACGCGGTCGGCCACAGCAATGCCGAGTGCGCCGCCGGAGCCGCCTTCGCCAATGACCACGCTGATGATCGGCGTCTTCAGGTCGCTCATTTCGCGAATGTTGTAGGCGATTGCCTCCGCGACGTGGCGCTCTTCCGCACCGATACCAGGGTAGGCACCGGGGGTATCGATCAGGGTGATGACCGGCATGGAAAATTTCTCCGCCATCTCCATCAGGCGCATGGCTTTGCGGTAACCTTCGGGGTTGGCGCAGCCGAAATTACGGGCGAGGTTTTCCTTGGTCGAACGACCCTTTTGCTGGCCGAGGACCATCACGGGTTTGCCGTTGAGGAATGCAGGACCGCCAACGATGGCCTGATCGTCACGGTAACGGCGGTCACCGTGGAGCTCTTGAAAGTCGTCAAAAATGGCGCGTATATAGTCCAGCGCGTAGGGGCGCTGGGGATGCCGCGCGAGCTGGATTTTCTGCCAGGGCGTGAGGGTAGCGTGAATCCGGCGACGTGTGTCCTCGATCTTCACCTTGATGGCGTCAATCTCGGTCGACACGTCGAGGTTGCTCTCCTCGGACATGCGGTGGAGGTTATCGAGCTGCGCTTGCAGTTCGTGGATCGGCTTTTCAAATTCCAGGCTGTGCTTGGGCTTATCCATGAGTAAACCGCCCAGTTTCACGTTCGTGACGCCGGAGGTCAAATCCAAAGGCGCACAGGATGTCGCATATCGGGGGGGATGATTTGCCACAGAGGCACAGAGGGCACGGAGGGCGTGACGTAGTTGATAACAGGAAGTTCGGGAAGAACGGGAATGGATATTACAATTACCCACTTGCCGACCTTTGCGCTTATCCACTTGAAAACCTACCCGTCACGCTCTCGGTGGCAAATCATCCCCGTCACGCTCTCCGTGCTCTCTGTGCCTCTGTGGCAAATATCCACGCACGCACCACGTCACGCCTCCGTCGCGCTTTTTTTAATCCGGGCTTGATTCCGCGCTTATGATCGCTTTGGGTGGTCGGCTTTTCCGATGGGTTCCGTATCCGTCGTGAGACGCACCAACCAACTCCGTAAACTCCGAAAATAACGTGAAAGTCACCGTCGAAGACGTTAACGAAACGCGCAAGAAGGTCCATGTCAGCGTGGACGCTGGCGAAATTGCGACCGAAGAAAAGGGCCTGCTTAAGCAATTCGCCCAAAGCGCGAAACTGCCGGGCTTTCGTCCGGGCAAAGCCCCCGCGAATCTCATCAAGTCCAAGTACAAGAACGAACTGAAGGCCGAACTGGGCCGTAAGGTTGTTTCGAAGGCTTACGAGCAGGGCGTTAAGGAAAGCGGCCTCGACGTTTACGCAGTGGTTGAAATGGACGGCGGCGACATCGAGCCGGGCGCTGAGGAAGCCGAGTTGTCCTTCACTTTTGACATCCGCCCGACCTTCGAATTGTCGGACTACAAGGGCGTCGCGGTCACCGTGCCGAAGACGGAAGTCACCGACGAAGAATTCGAGCAGACCAAGGACTACATCCTTAACCAGCGCGCCGAATACAACGTGTGCGAAAAGGCCGCCGAAAAGGGCGACTACGTGAAGGTGTCCTACGAAGGCAAGATCGGCGAGGAGCGCATTGCGGACCTCGTTGAGGATAAGCCGATTTACGGCACGCAGACCAATACCTGGGAGCAGGCGGGTGATGATCAATCACCGGGCATCCAGGCGGTTGTGCAAGGCCTCCTGGGCATGTCTGCCGGCGACAAGAAGGACGTCGAAGAAACTTTTGCTGAAGACCACGAAGTCGAAGCGTTGCAGGGTAAGACCGCCACGTATTCGATCGAAGTGCATGAAGTCCGCGAAAAGAAGCTTCCCGAAATGGACGAAGAGTTCCTGAAGGGCTTCCAGGTTGAATCCGTCGAGCAGTTCGAAGAACGTATCAAGGATGACATTCGCAGCCAAAAGCAGCAGCACGCCGACGGTCAAAAGCGTCAGCAGTTGCTGGACGAATTGATGGCTCGCGTTGATTTCCCGGTTCCCGAGAGTGCCGTCGAGTCCGAGCGTAACCAAATGCTCCAGCAGCACGTCCAGCAGGCCATGCAGCAGGGTGCGACCGAGGAACAGCTCGAAGAAAACAAGGATTCGCTCGTTGAGCAGGCTGGCGAAGCCGCAGTGAAGCGCGTGAAGTCCCAGCTCATCCTTGGCCACATCGCCCTGAAGGAAGAAATCAAGGTCGAGAACGAGGATATGCAGCGTGCAATCATGAACCAGGCGATGCAGTCCCGCACCGCTCCGGACGAGATTGTGAAGCGCCTGCAGAAGAACCGCGAACAGCTTCAGGAGCTTCAGCAGGCCGTCCTTTTCCAGAAGACGCTTGATTTTCTGGTAGATGCGGCGAACGTTACTGAAGTCGAAGCCGGGGCCGAACCCGTCGAGGCTAAGTAACGTCTGTAATTTCCGAACTCATGAGCTATTATCCGCTTCCGCACGTGGTCGAGACCGAAGGCCGCGAACGCATTTCCTGGGACATCTACAGCCGGTTGCTCCGCGACCGCATTATTTTCCTGGGCACGCCGATCTATGACGATGTCGCGAACGCCGTCGTGGCACAGTTGTTGTTTCTGCAGATGGATGACCCAAAGAAGGACATCCATCTCTACATCAACTCACCGGGCGGCAGCGTGACGGCGGGCATGGCGATCTACGACACGATCAACTTCATGCACTGTGACGTGGTCACGTATTGCGTGGGTGCGGCTGCCAGCATGGGCACCGTGCTCCTCGCTGCGGGCACCAAGGGTAAGCGTTATGCCTTGCCGAACAGCCGTGTGATGATCCACCAGCCCACCGGCGGTGCGACGGGTCAGACTTCGGATATCTCTATTGCAGCCAAGGAAATTATTCGCTGGCGCAATACGATTAACGGAATTCTTTCTAATCATACCGGCAAATCGGTCGATCAGATTACTGCAGACAGCGATCGTGATTACTACATGACCGCTCAGGAAGCTAAAGATTACGGTATTGTTGACGAGGTTATCGTCCACAAGCCCCGCGAAAAAGAGAAGTCCGCCTAGCACTGGCGGAAACGGCTTTGTCGCTTGCGTGAGCGGGCACGAGTTGTTAGTTTAGGGTATAAGATTATATGGCGAAATCCACCAAAATGACGTTCTGTTCTTTCTGCGGCAAATCGCAGAATGAAGTGCGCAAGATGATTGCGGGCCCAGCCGGCGTCTACATTTGTGACTCATGCGTCAATGTTTGTAAGACGATCATTGACCGTGAGTTGCGGGAGGAACCCGCCAAGACTGCCACCGCGAATGCTTCCAGCGACTTCGCCGTGAACCTCGTTAAGCCGTCCGAAATCAAGGCACGGCTGGACGAGCACATTATTGGCCAGGAGCACGCGAAGAAGGTTCTTTCGGTTGCGGTTTATAATCACTACAAGCGTCTGCAGAATGATGAAGAGGGCGATTCGCCGTCCATTTCCGAGTTCAGCGATGTGCACATTGAAAAGAGCAATGTGCTACTGATTGGGCCGACTGGCTCCGGTAAAACACTGCTTGCGCGCACGCTGGCGGAAATGCTCGAAGTGCCGTTCGCCATTGCCGATGCTACGACTTTGACCGAAGCCGGTTACGTCGGTGAAGATGTGGAAAACATCGTTCTGCGCCTCCTGCAATCGGCTAATTTCGATGTCAAAACGGCCGAGCGCGGTATTATCTACGTCGATGAAATCGACAAGATCGGCCGCAAGACGGACAACGTTTCCATCACCCGCGATGTATCGGGTGAGGGCGTCCAGCAGGCCCTGTTGAAGATTATTGAAGGCACAGTGTGCAACGTCCCGCCGCAGGGTGGGCGCAAGCACCCGAACCAGGAGTATATCCAGGTCAACACTGCGAATATTCTCTTCGTTTGTGGTGGTGCCTTTGTTGGCCTTGATAAGCTGATTTCGGATCGTGCGGGTAAGAAGGTGCTCGGCTTCGACCTCACCGGCGAGCGCGCGCACGTCCCGCAGAAGGACGAGATCATGCGCGAAATCCAGCCGGAAGATTTGGTGAAGTTCGGCATGATCCCCGAATTCATTGGCCGCTTGCCCGTGGTTTCGGTTCTCAACGAGCTGACCCAGGAAGATCTTGAATATATTCTCACCGAGCCGAAGAACGCTTTAGTGAAGCAGTATTCCAAGCTCATGGCGATGGAGGGCGTAAAGCTGCGCTTCTCCCGCGATGCCATCGGTGCGATTGCGGAGAAGGCACTGGAGCTTAAGACTGGTGCCCGTGCGCTGCGTTCGATCATGGAAAAGCTGATGTTGGATGTCATGTATGAGATCCCGCAGGACGGCTTGATCGAAGAATGTCTCGTCACCGCGGCAACCGTTCGCCATGGCCACCGTCCGCAGCTCAAGCGTCGCGAAGCTACTGCTCAAGACGAAACAAGCGGCGAATCGGCCAGCAATTCTTCGCCGTCGGAAAACAACGCGGCGTAAGTTAGCTCAGCACTGGCTCGGCCGGAGGGGTGTTGCTTTGGGGACGTTCTTTGGCCTTGGAGCGCTTTGGAAAAGTCAGGCTGAACTTGGCTCCACCAAGCGTTGAACAGCCACATTTGACTTCGCCTCCATGCATGCGCATGACGGCACGCACTGACGCCAGCCCCAAGCCCGAACCTTCGGGATGTTGGGAGAAAAATGGTTCGAACACAGTTTCATGGTGTTCCTCGGGGACGCCTGGTC